>DASPOP010000134.1:0-8174 GCA_035625955.1 Steroidobacteraceae bacterium
CGCTGTTCGATCGTCGGCTGCTCGGCCCGGCGCTCATCGACTCCCTCACCAAGCTCGATCCCCGGGTGCAGTGGCGCAATCCGGTGATGTTCGTGGTGTACATCGGCTCGATTCTTACGACCGTCCTGTGGGTGCAGGCGCTCGGCGGGCAGGGCGAGGCGCCGGCGTGGTTCATTTTCAACATCGCGCTGTGGCTGTGGTTCACGGTGCTGTTTGCGAATCTCGCCGAGGCGCTCGCCGAGGGCCGCAGCAAGGCGCAGGCAGCGGCGCTGCGCGGACTCAAGCAGACGGTATGGGCCAGGCAGCTCGCCGACCCGGCGAAGCGCGACGCCGTGACGCGCGTGCGCGCCGAGGAGCTGCGCCGGGGCGACGTGGTGCTGATCGAGGCGGGCGACTACGTGCCCGCCGACGGCGAGGTCATCCAGGGTGCGGCGTCGGTCGACGAGAGCGCGATCACCGGGGAGTCCGCGCCGGTGATCCGCGAGGCGGGCGGTGATTTCTCCGCGGTCACGGGCGGCACGCGCGTGCTCTCGGACTGGATCGTGGTGCGCGTCACCGTCAATCCGGGCGAAACCTTCCTCGATCGCATGATTGCCATGGTGGAGAGCGCCAGCCGCCAGAAGACCCCGAACGAGATCGCGCTCACCATCCTGCTGGTGGCCCTGACACTGGTGTTCCTGTTCGCGACCGCGACGCTGCTGCCCTATTCGATCTACAGCGTCGCGGTGACCAGGCTCGGCACACCGATCACCATCACCGCGCTCATCGCGCTGCTCGTCTGCCTCATCCCCACCACCATCGGCGCGCTGCTCTCGGCCATCGGCGTCGCGGGCATGAGCCGCATGCTGCAGGCGAACGTGATCGCCACCTCGGGACGCGCGGTGGAGGCGGCCGGCGACGTCGACGTGCTGCTGCTCGACAAGACCGGCACCATCACGCTCGGCAACCGCCAGGCTGCCGCCTTCATCCCCGCCGCCGGGGTGAGCGAGGAGGAGCTGGCCGACACCGCACAGCTCGCCTCGCTCGCCGACGAGACCCCCGAAGGGCGCAGCATCGTGGTGCTCGCCAAGCAGCGCTTCAGGCTGCGTGAGCGCGACCTCGCGAGTCTCGGCGCCACCTTCGTGCATTTCTCGGCGCATACCCGCATGAGCGGCGTCGACATCGGCGCGCGCCAGATCCGCAAGGGCGCTGCGGATGCCATCCGCCGTCAGGTCGAGCGGCTCGGCCAGGCCTTCCCGCGAGCCGTGCAGACTGCGGTGGACGAGGTCGCGCGCCGCGGCAGCACGCCGCTCATCGTCAGCGACGGCGCGCGCGTGCTCGGCATCATCGAGCTCAAGGACATCGTCAAGGGCGGCATCCGTGAGCGCTTCGGCGAGTTGCGCCGCATGGGCATCAAGACGGTGATGATCACCGGCGACAATCCGCTCACTGCGGCCGCGATCGCCGCCGAATCCGGTGTCGACGGCTTCCTCGCCGAGGCGACCCCGGAGGCCAAGCTCAAACTCATCCGCGAGCATCAGGCGGCCGGCCGGCTGGTGGCGATGACCGGTGACGGCACCAACGACGCCCCGGCACTCGCCCAGGCGGACGTGGCGGTGGCGATGAACACCGGCACCCAGGCGGCCAAGGAAGCCGGCAACATGGTGGATCTGGATTCCAATCCCACCAAGCTCATCGAGGTGGTCGAGACCGGCAAGCAGATGCTGATGACGCGCGGCGCGCTCACTACTTTCTCGATCGCCAACGATGTCGCCAAGTACTTCGCCATCATCCCCGCCGCCTTCGTCACCACCTATCCGCAGCTCAACGCCCTCAATGTCATGCGCCTGGCGAGCCCGTTCTCCGCGATCCTGTCGGCGGTGATCTTCAACGCCCTCATCATCGTCGCTCTGATTCCTCTCGCCCTGAAGGGCGTGCGTTACCGGCCGCTGGGGGCCGCGACGCTGCTGCGGCGAAACCTGCTGGTCTACGGGCTCGGCGGGATCGTGGTGCCGTTCATCGGCATCAAGCTGGTCGATCTCGCGCTGGTCGTCACGCATCTGGTCTGAGCGGGGGATACCATGAACACATACCGCAAGTCCTTCGCCGCGACCCTGCGCGCCGCGTTCATGCTGTTCGTGCTGCTTACGGTGCTCACGGGCCTGGTGTACCCGCTCGTCGTCACCGCGATAGCGCAGCTCGCCTTCCCCGACCGGGCCGCCGGCAGCGTCGTGATGCGCGGCGGGCATCCGGTCGGCTCGACGCTCATCGGTCAGAACTTCGCCGATCCCGGGCATTTCTGGGGCCGGCCGTCGGCCACCACGCCACAGCCCTACAACGGCGTGGGCTCGACCGGCTCGAACCTGGGTCCCTTGAATCCGGCGCTGATCGACGCCGTGAAGCAACGCGTGGCGGCGCTGCACGCTGCCGACCCGGGTAATACCGCTCCCGTGCCCGTCGACCTGGTGACGGCTTCCGCGAGCGGCCTCGATCCCGAGGAGAGCGTCGCGGCCGCAAGCTACCAGGCGGCGCGCGTGGCACGCGCGCGTGGCCTGCCCGAGGCGCAGGTGCGGGCATTGATTGCGGCGCATACCGAGGGTAGGTTGTTGGGAGTTCTCGGAGAGCCGCGCGTCAACGTTCTGGAGCTCAACCTGGCACTCGACGCGCTGAAGTGACCTGACATGGCCGAAGTCCGGCCTGACCCCGACCAGCTGCTCGAGCGAGTCAAGGCCGAGGAGGCGCGCGAGAAGCGCGGCCGCCTGCGGATCTTCTTCGGCGCCTCGGCCGGCGTCGGCAAGACCTATGCGATGCTGGAAGCGGCGCGCAGCGTGCGTGCCTCGGGCACCGACGTCATGGTCGGCTATGTTGAGCCGCACGGGCGCGTCGAAACCGAGCGGCTGCTCGAGGGGCTGCCGCGCCTGCCGACGCTGCCGGTGGGTTATCGGGGCATCGTCCGGCAGGAATTCGATCTCGACGCGGCGCTGGTGCGACACCCGGAAATCCTGCTGGTCGATGAGCTGGCGCATTCCAATCTCGTGGGCGGCGAGCCCGCCCCGCGCCATCCCAAGCGCTGGCAGGATATCGAGGAGCTGCTCGCGGCCGGGGTGAGCGTCTGGACCACCGTCAACGTTCAGCACCTCGAGAGCCTGAACGACCTCGTCTATCAGACGACCGGCATTCGCCAGCGCGAGACGCTTCCCGATCATGTGTTCGACGAGGCCGACGACATCGAGCTCATCGATCTGCCTCCCGATGACCTGATCGCACGTCTGCACGCCGGCAAGGTCTACATCGGCAGCCAGGCAGGCACCGCGGTCGAGCGCTTCTTCCGCAAGCAGAACCTCATGGCGCTGCGCGAGATCGCGCTGCGCCGCGTGGCCGACCGCGTCGAGGCGGCCGCGCGCGAGCTGCCGCCCGATCGTGCCCAGGCGCGCGGCGCCCGCGACCGGGTGCTGGTCGCCGTCGGCCCGGACGAGCAGGCCGAGCAGCTGGTGCGCGCCGGCAAGCGCATGGCGGACGCCCTCGATGCGGAGTGGACGGTCGTGTACGTCGAGACGCCCTCGCTGCTGCGCCTCTCGGACGCGCAGCGCAACCGCCGTATCGACGTGCTGCGTCTCGCCGAGTCACTGGGAGGCGAGACGGTGACGCTCGACGGTCCCTCGGCCGCGGACGCGCTGTTCGAATACGCCCAGACCCGCCACGCCACGCGCGTCATCGTCGGTACGCCGAAGCGGCGCGGCTGGCGTGCGTGGCTGCGGCCCTCCACGGCCACCGAGCTGGTGCGCCGCGCGCGCGGCTTCGATGTCGTGATGATCGCCGCCGCCGGGCGTGCGCCGGCGGCGCCGCCGGCGCCGCCGGTCCCGGGTCAGCCGTCCGCGATTCGCTGGGACCGCTACGCCTGGGCGGCTGCCACCACCGCGGCGTGCACGCTGGTGGCGTGGTTCATGTATCCGCACTTCGATCTTTCCAACCTCGTCATGATCTACCTGCTCGGCGTGACGGTGGCGGGCCTGCGGCTCGGGCGCGGTCCGTCGGCGCTCACCGCGGTGCTGAACGTCGCGGCGTTCGATTTCTTCTTCGTGCCGCCGCGTTTTTCGTTTGCGGTCTCGGACGTGCAGTATCTCGTCACCTTCGGCGCCATGGTCACCATCGCGCTGGTGATCGCGACCCTCACCGCGAGCGTGCGCCAGCAGACGCGCGTAGCGGGAGCGCGCGAGCGGCGCACGGCGCTGCTGTACGCCATGAGCCGCGAGCTGTCGGTCACCCGCGGCATCACCAACATGGCGCGCGTGGCGGTGCGCCACGTCGCGGAAGTCTTTCAGTGCCGGGCGACGGTGCTGCTGCCGGATGCCGACGGCAAGCTGCACTATCCCGTGGAGCCGCCGCTCGAGGCTTCGTTCCGCGGCGCCGATCTCGCCGTGGCGCAGTGGGTCGCCGACCACGGCCGCCGCGCGGGCCTCGGCTCCGACACGCTGCCGGCCGCGCGCGGGCTGTACGTGCCGCTCGGCGACGAGCGGCGCACGGCAGGGGTGCTGGCGGTGCTGCCCGACAACGCGCGCCGCGTGCTGCTGCCGGAGCAGAGCCACCTGCTCGAGACCTTCGCCAGCCAGGTCGCGCTCGCCATCGAGCGCGCGAATCTCGCCGAGGTCGCCGTGCAGTCGAGCCTGGCCGCCGAGCGTGAGACGTTGCGCAATACGCTGCTGTCCTCGATCTCGCACGATCTGCGCACGCCGCTCGCGGTGATGGCCGGGGCCGGCAGCGCGCTCGCCCAGCACGGCGCGGCACTCGACGAGGCGACGCGTGTCGAGCTGGCGCGCTCGATCGAGACCACGGCGCGCGAGATGTCGGAGCTGGTCTCGAACGTGCTCGACCTGGTACGCCTCGAGTCGGGGCAGGTGGCGCTGCGGCGCGACTGGCAGACGCTCGACGACCTGGTCGGCAGCGCACTCGCGCGCTACGAGGAGCGCCTTGCCGCCCACAAGGTGGAGACGCGCCTGCCGCCTGATCTGCCGCCGGTGTGGGTCGATGCCACGCTCATCGTGCAGCTGTTCGCCAACCTCTTCGACAACGTCGCCAAGTACACCCCGCCCGGCACGCGCGTGTCGGTGTCTGCGGTGCCGGTCGGAGAGTTCCTGCAGGTATCGGTCGAGGACGACGGCCCGGGACTCCCGGCCGGCGATCCGGCGCGCCTGTTCGACAAGTTCCAGCGCGGCAGCGAGGAAGGAGCCGTGGTCGGGGTCGGGCTGGGGCTCGCGATCGCCCAGGCGATCGTGCGCGCGCACGGCGGGGAGATAGAGGCGCAGCGACGCGAGGGGGGCGGGGCGCGCTTCGTGTTCACGCTGCCGGCGACCGAGAGCCCACCGGCCACCGAGGCCGGCGTGCGCGGGACGCCGCCATGACGGAGGCGATGCATCAGGTGCTGGTGATCGAGGACGAGCCGGGCATCCGCGCGGTGCTGCGCGTGCTGCTCACCGCCGAAGGCTACCGCTGCATCGAAGCCGACACCGCGCTGCGCGCCGAGATCGAGGCGCGCAGCCACAAGCCCGACCTGTTGCTGGTCGATCTCGGGCTCCCCGACGGTGACGGGCTCAAGGTGATCCGCCGGGTGCGCGCCTGGTCGCCGGTGCCGATCGTGGTGCTGTCGGCGCGCACCATGGAGGAGCAGAAGGTGGCGGCGCTGGATGCCGGCGCGGACGACTACATCACCAAGCCCTTCAGCGCCCCGGAGCTCCTGGCGAGGCTGCGCGCGGCGCTGCGGCGCGTGACGCACGCCACGCCCTCGGCGGTGCTCAGGTTCGGCAGCGTGCGCGTCGACCTGGCGCGGCGCGAATCCCGGGGCGCAGACGGTGAGATCCACCTGACGCCGCTCGAGTACCGGGTGCTCGGCTGCCTCGCCCGGCAACTCGGCTCGATCGTGATGCAGCGTCAGCTGATCCGCGAGGTGTGGGGGCCGGGACGCGAGGATGACTCACGGTCGCTGCGGGTGTGCATCAAGAATCTGCGGGCCAAGCTCGAGCCCGACCCGCGTCAGCCGCGCTACGTGATCACGGAAACCGGAGTCGGCTACCGGCTGCGCGCCGACGAGGACCCGGCGGCCTGACGGAATCGGCGCCAGCGCGTCGCACGGGGCAGAGGCTCGCGGCGCGGCGACTCAGGTGAGGGAGACGACCAGCTTGGCCGAATGGCTGCGCCAGTTGATCGGGATGATGAAGGAGCGCAGCCCCGGCTTCTGCGGAATCGCCGGCTTCTCGCCCGACAGCACCGCGGGCACGGAGATCACGAACTCGCGGCCGAAGTCGCGCCGCGCGTTGCCGGAGATGGTGTTGGCGACTTCACCCACCAGATCGCGCATGGTCTCGTGGCTGAAGTCGTTCTCCTGCATCTTCATCAGCAGCACCGTCAGCATGGCCTTGGGCGCGGTGAAGATCACCACCCCTTCACGCTTGCCGGAGATGTTGATGACGCCGCTGTACTCGTGCACCGTCGGCGTGCCTTCCAGGAGGTAAGGCGAGCCGATCGAGGCCGGCTGCTGGGCCGCCACCTCGAAGAAGTTCGTCGTGCCCTCGACGAAAGTCTTCAGCTCCTGTTCGTGCAACATCAGCGCATCAGCTCCGCGATCGCCTCGTTCAACTGCCGGTCGGTAAACGGCTTGTTGAGGAAGCCATTCGCACCTTTCTCCATCGCCTCGACGGCCGTCGCCTTGTCGGCAAGCGCCGAGACTACCAGGATCCGCACCTCGGGCTTCAGCGCCACTAGGTGACTGATGCACTCGATCCCGTCCATGCGCGGCATGGTGAGATCCATGGTGACGACGTCGGGATCGGTGCGCTTGAACAGCTCGATCGCCTCGACGCCGTTGCCCGCGGTGCCGACCAGCTGCAGCTGCTCGAACTGCTGCGAGCGCTCGATGCGCCGGCGCATGATGTTCGAGTCGTCGACGATCATCAGCTTCATGAGCCGCTTGCCGTTCATGGCGCCGCCTCAGGCGACCGCGATGGCCTGGCCGGCCGGCAGCGAGATCCTGAAGCGCGTGTACTTGCCGGGGTGCGTGCTGACGCCGATCTTGCCGCCGAGGGCGTAGACGCTGCGCGCCACTACGTCCATGCCGACGCCGCGGCCCGCATCCATCGACACCTCGTCCTGGGTGGAGAAGCCGGGGCGGAAGATGAGCGCCATCGCCGTGCGCGTATCCATGGCGGCGGCCTCCTCCTCGGTGACCAGCTGCTGGCGCACCGCAGCGGCCTTGAGGGTATCGGGTGCAATTCCGGCGCCGTCGTCCTCGAACATCAGGTCGAAACCGTCGTTCGAGCGGCTGAACGTGACCGTGACGACGCCGACGTCCTGCTTGGTGAGCAGGCGCCGCACCTCGGGCGCCTCGATGCCGTGCACCGCGGCATTGCGCAGCATCTGGATCAGGCAATCCTTGATCGTGGCCACGTACGGGGCCGGCACGTCGGCGAGCCCGGCGAGCTTCAGGCGGAAGCGCTTGCCGTGATCCTGCGCCAGGCGCTCGGCCAGGGAGTGCAGCGTCGGCGCCAGGTCCTCGGCCCGGCGCGCGTACTGCGCCGTGCCGCGCGCGGCGCTCTGCTGCGCCGGAGCGGGGGCGGGCGCGGGCGCGGGTGCCGGGGCAGGCCGCGGCGCGGCCGCGGCGGGCGCGGTGAAGGCGGTGGTGGCGGAGCCGGCGGCGCTGTCCTTGAGTGCCGTGAGGCGCCCGGCCATCTCGCGCACCGAGCGCAGGTGCGCCAGCAGCTCGTCGAGCTTCAGCACCATCGGCAGGAAGTCGTTGCCGGAGAGCTCGGCCTTCTTCTTCAGCTCGCTGACGAGGTCCTCGAGCGTGTGCACGCGGGCGGCGATGCTGGAGAGGCTGAGCGCCGAGGCCTCGCCCTTGATCGAATGCAGCTCGCGGAACAGGCCGGCGAGCTTCTTGCGGAACTCGGCGTCGGTGCGCGCCGGCTCCTTGAGGATGGTGTTGACGAGCTTCAGGCCCGTCTCGGCGCCGTCGAGGAACGACACCAGCTGCAGCGGGTCGATGTGCATCATCGCGAGCATCATGTCGACCTGTGCGTTGGCGTTGTCCTGCGACTCCTGCAGCTCGCGCGCCAGCAGCACACTGGAGGTGATGTCGCCCACCGAGCACAGCACGTGCTTGATGCCGGCCGGCCCCATGACGCGGTGGAAGTCGAACTGCAGATAGC
>DASPOP010000135.1:0-18910 GCA_035625955.1 Steroidobacteraceae bacterium
GCGGAGATCGCCCAGCTCGAAGAATCCGAGCGCGCCGAGTTCCTCGCCGAGCTCGGGCTCGAGGAGCCGGGGCTCGACCGGGTGATCCGCGCTGCCTACAGGCTGCTCGGCCTCGAGACCTTCTTCACCGCGGGACCCAAGGAAGTGCGCGCCTGGACGGTACGGGCCGGCGCCTCGGCGCCGCAGGCCGCGGGCGTGATCCACACGGACTTCGAGCGCGGCTTCATCCGCGCCGAGGTCATCGCCTTCGCCGACTACCTCGCGGGCCAGGGCGAGGCGGGTGCCCGCGATGCGGGCAAGCTGCGTCTCGAGGGCAAGGACTACCTGGTGCAGGAAGGCGACGTCATGCACTTCCGCTTCAACGTGTAGCCGCCGCGGCGGCCGGCAGCTCGTCTCCGTCCACCGATACCCGGTTGCGGCCGGCGCGTTTGGCGGCGTAGAGCGCCGCATCGGCCCGCGCCAGCAGGCTCTCGAGCGTGTCGTCGTCGCCGCCCGCGGCCACGCCGATCGAGAGCGTCACCGAGCCCGGCTGCTCCTTGCTGTCCGCGCGGCGGATGCGGCCGGCCGCGACCGCAGTGCGGATCTGCTCGGCGAGCGCGCGCGCGCCCATGAGCGGCGTCTGCTGCAGGAGAATAGCGAACTCATCGCCCCCCGGGCGGCCGGCGATGTCGCGCCCCTTGATGTTGGCCTGCAGCGTTGCGCCGATCACCCGCAGGATCTTGTCCCCGAGCAGATGCCCGTGCTTGTCGTTGATCTGCTTGAAGTGATCGATGTCCGCCAGCACCAGCGCGGCACCCTTGAAGGGGTTGCCGGAGGCGGTGAGCTCCTTCACGGCGAGCTCGAAACCGCGCCGGTTCTTCAGTCCCGTGAGCGGATCGAGCAGCGCCTCCGTCTTGGCCTGCTCGAGCTGCCGGGTGAGGTGCTCGACCTCGCGCGCCCGCGTTTCGAGCTTCTGGTGCACCGCTTCGGTGGCCGAATGCATGCGGGTAGTCTCGCGCGCGAGCTCGGCGATGATCGCGTGCACGCTCTCGAGGCTCGAGGCGCCGGTGAGCCGGGTGCGCGTGTCGCGCAGCGCGGCCTCGAACTGGCCGCTATCCTCGACCGCGGCGGCCGCGGCCTGCGCCGCCTCCTCGAGCACGCCACGCAGCTTGCGCTGCAGGCGGTCCAGCACCTCCATGTCGCGCGCCACGATGTAGCGCGCGTGCAGGTCGTACACGTCGTCCTCGCCGAGCGGCAACTTGCCCGCGAGGCTCGCCTCGAGAACGTTGCTGAGCGGCGGGTTGATGCCCGCGACGTGCTCATACCAGAGCGTGTAGCTGATCGGGTGCAGCGCGGCGGACTGGCGCGCCATGAGCGGCAGCGCCAGCCGCAGCAGCTCGGCGCTCTGATCCTTGTCTTCCTTATAACGCATGATTACTGGCTTCTCTATTGGCCCGGCGCCGGCGGCGGAAGTCTCTCGGGCTCCGCCTCGGTCTTCAGCGCGTCCTGCTCCGCCTGGCGCGTCATGACGATGATGCTGATGCGGCGGTTCACCGGGGCGCGGGGATCCTCCCTGTTGAACAGCACCGACGAGGACAGGCCGACGACGCGCGCGGTCTTGTCGCTCGCGAGTCCCGCGGCCTCGAGCGCCCGCCGCGCGGCGTTGGCGCGGTCCGCCGACAGATCCCAGTTGGTGCGTCCGCTGCCGTCCGCGTAGGGCGTGGCGTCGGTGTGGCCCGTGACGCTCAGGCGATTCGGCACGCTGTTGAGGTAGCGGGCGAGCTCGCCGAGAATCGCCACCGTGTAGGGCTTCAGGCGCGTGCTGCCGATGTCGAACATCGGGCGGTTCTGCTTGTCGACGATCTGGATGCGCAGTCCCTCGGGGGTGATATCGAGCAGCAGCTGGTCCTTGAAGGGCTCGAGCGCCTGGCTCTCGTCGATGGCTTTCTTCAGCTCGTCCATCAGTGACTCGAGCTGCCGGCGCTCGGCCGCCACCACCGCCTTGCGCGCCGCCTCGAGGTCGTCCTGCTCCTGCTGCGCGACCTGCGGCGGCTGCAGGGTCGGATCGGTGACTTGCGTCTTGGGCGGCACGAGCGGCGCCACCGGCGCGCCGATGCCTGGGCTCGGGCTCTGCATCATGCGCGGCGCCTCGAGCCCGCCGTGCATGTTGATCGGGCTGGTGCTGGCGCCACCCGGGCCGGCCATGCCGGGTGCGGCCTTGACGCTCTTGCCCTGCTCCATGCTCGGATTCTTGAAGTAGTCGAAGATCGCCGCGCGCTGCTCGCGCGACACGGCGGTCACCAGCCACATCACCAGGAAGAACGCCATCATCGCCGTCACGAAGTCGGCGTAAGCGACCTTCCACGCGCCGCCGTGATGGCCCGCCTCGCCGCGCTTGTAGCGCTTGACGATGACGATGGCACGCTTGCCGGATGGCGCGGACACGAGCGCGCTCACTTGCCCGCGGCAGCTGCGGCGGCGGCCGCGGGCTTGGCCGTTGGCGCACCGGCCGCCGCCGGCTTGCCCTTGCCCCGCAGGTGCGCCTCGAGATCGGCGAAGGTCGGGCGCACCTCGGTGAACAGCAGTTTGCGCGCGAATTCCACCGCCACCGGCGGCGCGTAGCCGCGCACGCTCGCCACCAGCGCCATCTTCACCACCTCGAAGGCCTTGGCCTCCTCCCGCGCGATGTGCTCCATGGCGGCGGCGATCGGGCCGACGAAGCCGTAGGAGACCAGGATGCCGAGGAAGGTGCCGACCAGCGCCGCGCCCACCTTGTGTCCGATCGTCGCAGTGTCCGCGCCCTCGAGCGAGGCCATGGTGTTCACGATGCCGAGCACCGCGGCGACGATGCCGAAGCCGGGGAGCGCATCGGCCACCTTCTGCACCGCGTGCGCCGGCTCGTGCGCCTCCTTGTGGTGCGTCTCGAGCTCGTACTCGAGCAGCGTCTCGAGCTCCTGCGGATCGAGGTTGCCGCCGACGATGAGGCGCAGACAGTCGGTGATGAACTCGGTCATGTGGTGGTCGGCGAGCACGTGCGGGTATTTCTTGAAGAGCGCGCTGTTCGCCGGCGACTCGACGTCCCGCTCGATCGCCATCACGCCTTCCTTGCGGATCTTGACCAGGATGTCGTAGAGCAGCTGCAGCAGCGTCACGTAGTCCTCGCGCTTGTAGCGCGGCCCCTTGGGGAGCGCGAGCGCGCCGGCGAACGCCGCCTTGACGACCTTCATCGGATTGCTGATGAGGAACGCGCCGGTCGCCGAGCCGACGATGATGAGGATCTCGAACGGATGCCACAGCGCGAGGATGTGCCCGCCCTCGGCCACGAACCCGCCGAGGATGCATCCGACCACGACCACTGAGCCGATGATTTGCAGCATGTGACTTAACGCTTACGTCAACACGGCGTCCCGAGCCGCCTTTGGTCCGTGTCTGTATCGACCCCAGGTTGCTGTTTCTTAAGGTGGGTGGATGATTTCGCGCGCGGGTCCGCACATTGACAAAGACAGAACCTGACGGCACTGTGCCGCCGTCGTTTTGCGCCAGGTGTGAGGGGATGCGCGCGAAAGGTGTGCTTGCCGGCGTTGTCGGCTGGCTGCGACGGCTCGCGGGCGTCAGCCCGGTGAGCAGGGCCGCGCCGGCCGCCGGGGACCCGCGGACCGATGCTGGCCGTCGCGCCGCAACGCCGGGCAATTCCGTGCCCGCAGGCCCGGAGCCGCCCTGGGCGCAGGCCGCCTTTTACAGCTCTCAAGGCATGGCCATCGTCGACCCGGCGAGCGCCACGCTGCGCGCCGTGAACCCCGCCTACGCCCAGCTGGTCGGCCGCACTCCGGGGCAGCTCGAAGGACAGCCGTCCAACGCCATCTATCCGGCGAGCGAGCACGTGCAGCTGCTGGTCGCCGAGCATTCGGCCGATCTCAATGGCGCGGCCAGGCTCGAAACCCGTCAGTCGCACCGCGACGGCTCGCTCATTCCGGTGGAGGTCACTCTGGTCGCCGTGCGCGACGGCAACGGTCCGGTGAGCTACCGCATCCAGGCCGTCACCGACCTGCGCGCGCGGCTCAAGGCCGGGAGCGGGCTGCGCCTCGGCGAGGCGCAGCACACCGCGGCCGGGCACTTCCGCCAGCTGGCCGACTCCGCCCCGGTCGGCATCCTGTTGATGGACGCCGACGGTGGCGTGAGTTACGCGAATCCCTGCTGGCTCACGATCGCCGACCTGAGCGCCGAGCAGGCGCGCGGCGATGGCTGGTGGGACGCGATCTACCCGGACGACCGCGAGCGCGTCAGCGACGCCTGGGAGAGTCTGCGCCGCGGTGCGCCGCTCGATCTCGAGTTTCGCTACCGCCGTGCCGGCGGCGAGCTGCGCTCGGTGCAGTCGCGGGCGGCGGCGCTGCGCGACGGCGGCGGCCAGCTCACGGGTTTCATGTGTGTCGACGTGGACGTCACCGAGCAGCTGCAACGGCGCGCGGCGCTCGACGGCTTCCACGGACGCATCCGCGCGCTCGCCCAGCGCCTCGAGCAGCTGCGCGAGGAGGAGCGCGCCGGGGTCGCACGGCGGCTCCACGGTGCGCTGCGCCAGGACCTGACCACACTCAAGGGCGAGGTCGAGTCGCTGTACGCGCGCGCCGCCGCGTCCGGCACGCTTCCCGAGCCCGCCTTCGCCGGCCTCACCGAGCTCGCCGGGCGTTGCCTCGAGGAGCTGCGCAACATCACCTTCGAGCTGCAGCCGCCGGGGGTCGAGGAGCTCGGGCTGACCGACGCCCTGCAGCGCTTTGCGGACGAATGTGCGGCGCAGTCGGGACTGCGTATCGAGCTCACTGATGCGGGAAAGCTCCCCGCCCTCGGCGCGCGCCACTCGCTGGCGCTCTACCGCACCTTTCAGGAGGCGCTCGCCAACGTGGTGCGGCACGCGCGCGCCAGCCAGGTCGAGGCGCACGTGTGGGTGCAGGACGGAGCGGTGCACCTGCGGGTGAGCGATGACGGCGTCGGCATCGGCGACCGCGACCGCAGCAAGGCCGGCTGCTTCGGTCTGCTGTCGGCTGGCGAGCGGCTGACGCAGCTCGGTGGCGCGCTCAGGGTGTTCGGCGTCCCGGGACGGGGCACCACGCTCGATGCCAGCGTGCCACTCGGCCCGGGCAGGGAGCGGCGCGCCTCGGCCGCACGCTGAGCGTGCCGCGGTCGGCGCCATTGCCTTGACTCCTCAGGCCGTCCGCACCTGCGAGCCGATCGCCACCCAGGCGCTGCGGATCTCGCCGAGCAGGGACAGGACCTCCGTGACGCAGCTCGCATCCGAGCGCACGTTGGCGACCAGCAGCCGCTGCGTCATGTACTCGTAGAGGTCGCGCAGATTCCTGGCGAGCGCTCCGCCTTTCTCCAGATCGAGGCTGCCGCGCAGCTCGGCGATGAGGATGACGCAGCTGTGCAGCAGCTTCGCCTTGCCGGCCAGCTCGCCGCGCTCGATGCAGCCGCGCGCCGCGAGCATGCGGTCGAAGGCCGCATCGAGCAGCATCTGCACCAGCGCATGCGGATCGGCGCCCGCCACCCCGCCATGCGCGAGTGTGCTGCGGTACGCTGCCATTCTCGGGTTGTAGGCGAATCCGCTCACGGCTGCTCACGCTCCTGCGGTCGATACCCCTGTAGCGGCGCGGCAGCGGGTAACTTGAGCGCGGTCCGGCGCGCAGCGTGAAGCGTGAAGCGCTAGGCGTTGGCCTTGCCCTGCACCTGCGGCAGCGTGGCGAACTGCTGACTCAGGTAGGCCGAGGTGCTCTGCAGCGAGGACAGCAGTGCATTGAGCGCCGAGTACTGCTGCGTGAGGCTCGCCTGCAGCGCCGCCATCTGCGTCTGCAGCTGGCTGCTCTGCTTGCTGAGCGAATTCTCCTGGCTGGCGAGCGTATTGCCCTCGGCGGTCAGCGAGCCGTTCGGCCCGAGCGCGCTGCTGATGTCGGTGTTGATGCTCGCGGCGACGCCGCTGGCGCCGCTGAACAGCTGGCTCACCGCGCTGAAGTTGCCGTTGAGCGCGGCGGAGAGCGTGGCACCGTTGACGCTCAGCGTGCCGTCGGCATTGGTCGTGATGCCGATGCTGGCGAGCGTGTTGTAGGTCGAGGAGCCGGTGTTGACGATGCTGTAGAGGGCCTGCTTGATCTGGCTCTGGATGCCCTCGAGCCCCGCGTCGCCCATCATGGGCCCGGCGGTGTTGGTCGCAGAATTGTAGCCGCCGAGCTGCACCAGCGTGCTCTGCAGCGTGTTGTAGGCGGAGACGAACGCCTGGATGTTGCCGCTGATCGTGCTGGTGTCGTTGGCGATCGAGAGCGTGGCCGCCGTTGGCGTGGGCGGCGTGCCGCTCGTCGGGCTGGTGCCGAGCAGGTTGAGCGTCACGCCGCTCATGGCGTTGCTGACCGTATTGCTCGGGCTGGTGAAATTCACGCCCGAGATCGCGAAGGCGGCATCCTGAGCGGCCGCCTCCTGGGTGTAGTTGCCGGTGTTGCCGGTACCGTAGGTAAAGGCCGTCAGGCCGTTGCCGCCATCGGTCTCGGTGAACTGGATGGTGTTGGCCGCGCCGGTCTGCGAAGCGGACAGCAGCAGATACGCGCCGCTCGCGCCCTGCAGCACGGTGGCGCCGATGCCGGGATTGCCGGCGGCGGAGTCGATCGCCGCGGCGAGACCCTGGAGCGTGTTGTCGCTGCTGTCGACCGTAACGCTGAAGCTGCTGCCGCCGAGCGACAGCTGCAGGGTGCCGGTGCCGATGGTGCTGCCGGTGAGCGGGTTCGACAGCAGCTGCTGCGCCGTCGCCAGCGCGGATACCGACACGTTGTAGGTGCCGGCGGGTGCGCCGTTGCCGGCGGTAGCGGTGAAGACCGTGGGAGCGCTGCTGCTGGCAGTCTCGAGCTGGAAGGCGCTGGGCGTGCCGAGCGTGCTCAGGGCGGACTGGAAGGTCGACAGCGCGCCTTTCAGCTGGGCGAGCGCGGAAATCTGCGACGTGACCTGCTGGGTCTGGTTGCTGATCAGCGACTGCTGCGGCGCCTCGCTGGCCGCGACCAGTTGCGAGACCAGGCTGGCGACGTTGATGACCGAGCCGCCGGCGGCAGCCGCGGAGCTGTTGCTCGCGACCGAGACCACCGGCTGGGTCTGGGGGACGGAGCTCAGCGGCGCGACCGTCGAGGCGGGGCTCGTGGAGTCGATCGTCGTGCTCATGGCTCGTCCTCAGGAAACCCTTGGAAAAAGACTGGGGCGGGCGCCCGTTGGCGCCCGCCCCGCGTTACCAGTACAAGCGACTGGTAGTTCACCACCTTTACGGCAGCTTCTGCAGGAGCGTCAGAATGTTCTGCGGGATCATGTTGGCCTGCGCCACCATGGCCGTGCTCGCCTGCTGCAGGATCTGGGCCTTCGACAGCTGGGAGGTCGCCATCGCGTAGTCCGTATCCTGAATCTGGCTGCGAGCGCTCTGCAGGTTGGTCGCATCGGTCGTCAGGCCCGAGATCGCGGCCTGGAACCGGTTCTGGTAGGCGCCGAGCTGCGCGCCCGTTGCCGCCACCTGCTGCAGGGCGGCGTCGATCTGCGCCAGAGCCAGGTTCGAGCTGTCGACCGACGTGACGGCGCCGACGTTCAGGTTGGTGGTCGTGCCCGCCGCTGTGACCGTGTTGGCGGCATTCACGCCCATGTTGGCGAGAGTGACCGTCGCGCCGTTGGTGCCGCCTGCGGCGACCGCAACGCTCGAGCTCGTCGTGCTGCTGAGGTTGACGCCATTGCCGGCCGCATTGACCGTGGCGACGATACCGCCGTCCTGACCGGAGACCGCATTGATCGCGGCCGCCACCGTCTTCAGATCCGTGGCGACGTTGCCCGTCACGGTGAAGGTGCCGGTGGAGACAGCGGTCAGGGCAGCGCCGCCGGTAGGAGTCGTGGTGATGGTCAGCGAACCGGTCTGGCCCGCGGTCATGGCAGCCGCGGTCGCGGGACCGGCAGCCGTGTACAGCGTGCCGAGCGCGGAGGTGCTGGCGCTGGCAACCGACGACACGGTGATCGTCTGGCCGATGTTGGCACCGACCTGGAAGGTCGCGCCCTGGAACGTGCCATCGAGCAGGTTCACGCCGTTGAACGACGCCGTCGAGGCGACGTTGTTGATGTCGGCCTGCAGCTGCGAGAACTGCTGATTCAGGTCGGCGCGGTCCTGGGCGCTGTTGGTCGCGTTGAGCGACTGCACCGCGAGGTCGCGCATGCTCTGCAGGTCGTTGGTGATCTCGGTGAGCGCGCCCTGCGCGGTCTGCGCGAGCGACACGCCGTCGTTCGCGTTGCGGGCGGCCTGATCGAGGCCGTTGATCTGCGAGGTCATGCCCTGCACGATCGCGTAGCCGGCGGCGTCGTCGGCTGCGGTGTTGATGCGCAGGCCCGAAGACAGCTGCTGCAGCGCGCTGCTGAGCTGGCTGCCCGAGGTGCTCAGGCTATCCTGAGCCACCAGCGAGCTGTAGTTGGTGTTGAGGACTAATGACATGTGTGCTACTCCGTAAGTTGGTTCACACGCCGGACATCAGTCCTGCGCGCTTCTGGACAGCGGCCCATTGACCGCTTCTCGTACAGTTGGTGTATCGGTGCCGACGCGCCGAACTTGAATCGGCGGGGCGAAAAATCCCCGCCAAACTGTCGAGCGCCTCACAGTCTGTCGCCATCGGCAGACAACCAGGCCCCGCCAGGGTCGCGAACGCACACATGGATTCAGGGGATGTAATTGAACAGGGACAGCTTGGCGATCGAGGCGTAGGACTGCTGCGCCGCCTGCAGGGCCAGCTCCTGGGTGCTGAGCTGCGTGACCGCCGCCGCATAGTCGGTAGAGGAAAGCTGCGAGACCGTGCCCTGCAGCTGGGTCTGCGTGGCTTGGGCGCTGTTGGCCGCAGTGGTGACCGCATTCAGCCGCCCGCCGACGGACGCCTGCGCGTAGCCGAAGCCGCTCAAGGCATTGTCGATCTGCTGCAGCGCCGTGCCGATCTGGGTCGTCACCTGAGCGCTGTTGAGCGAGCTGGAATTCAGGGTCGCTATGAGATTGGCAATGGTGCTGAAGACGCTCGCCTTGCCCGCGGGTGCCACCGTGAACTGATCGCCGGCGGCGGGCGCGCCGCTCACCGTGACCTGGATGCCGTTGAAGGCGATGGCGCTGCCGCCGCTGTAGGTGCCGGAAGCGACCACGCTACCGCCGCTGTTGGTGACCTGGTACTGCGTCGGGCTGCTGAAGGCGATGGTGTAGGTGTCGGGAATCCAGGCGGCGGCGCTGGTGACGCTGCCGGCACCGATCGAGCCGCTGCCGGTGTTGGCGGCGGCGGCGGCGGTGGTGAAGGTGCCGTTGCCGGCCGGGATGTTCATGAACACCGCATTGCCGGCATCGCCCGCGGAGATGCTCTGGTCGGGGGCGATCTGCACCTGGTTGACCTGGCTGTCGCCCAGGTAGCTCACCGAGCCGCCGGTCTGGGCGAAGGGCTGCGTGCCGCTCGCCGTGCCCGCGAACAGGTAGTTGCCGGCCGGGTCGGTGCTGTTGGCGGCGCCGAGCAGCGCCTGCTGCAGCTGTTGCAGCTGGGTGGCGATGTCCTGGCGGTCGGCGAGACTGAGGGCGGAATTGTTGGCCTCGACCGCAAGGTCGCGCGCGCTCTGCAGCGTGTTGGTCGCGCTGGTGAGGGCGTTCTGCTCGAGCTGCAGATTGGCGCTCGCGGCAGTGCCGTTGCTCACGTACTGCTGCGAGGCCGCGAGCGTCATGTTGAGCTGGTTGACCTGCTCGGTGGCGGCCGGGTTTGCGGCCGCGTTCGGCAGCTTGCTGCCGGTCGAGAGCTCGGCCTGCGTCTGCGTCAGCGCGGTCTGGAGCGCCTCCATCTCCGCGAGTGCGTTGGTCTGGAAAGTGAGCGTCGAGATGGTCATGGTCAGCCGTTGGTGATCGCCGTCATGAGGGAATTGAACATGGTGCCGGAGGCCTGGATGACCTGCGCCATCGCCTGGTAAGCCTGCTGGTACTGCAGCATCCTGGCGGCCTCGGCATCGAGGTTGACGCCCGAGAGATTGCTGCGCGCGGTGCTGGCATCCTGGTTCACCGACTGCTGCGCGCTGGCGTTGGCCTGCGCCTGCTGCGTCGTGACGCCGACCTGCGTCACCAGATTGTTGGCCGCGCTGGTGAGCGAGGTGGTGCCGCCGGCGAGAGTCCTGGCGGACAGCGCGCCGATCATGGCGAGCAGGTTGCTGTTGTCGCCGCTGTTGGCCGCCGTGCTGCTCGCGATCGTGAACGCGTCGCCGGCCGCCGGCGCGCCGCTCACGGTGACCTGCGCGCCTTGAAAGGCGATCGGCTGGCCGGCGGTATAGGCGCCCGAGGCGATGACGCCGCCGCCGCCATTGGTGATCTGATACTGCGTCGGGCTGGTAAAGGCGAGCGTGTAGCTGCCCGGCACCCAGCTCGCGGGCGCGGTGATGGTCGCCGCGGAGATCACGCCGCTGCCGGTGTTGCCGGCGCCCGCCGCCGTCTGCGCCAGTGAGGCCGCGGCGATCTGGCTGGGGCTCGTCAGCAGCAGCGCGAGGCCTGCGGGAGCCGCTTCCGTCGGCTGGATCAGATAGCTGTCGCCGTTCGCCGCTGCGCCGCCGCCCACGACGATCGACAGGCCCGCCGCCTGGAAGGGGCTGGCCGCGGTGCCCGCGCCGCTCAATGCCAGCGGCTGCCCGGTGGTCGCGTCCTTGAGTTGCCACGCGCCGCCCGCGTAGCTGAGCTGGTAGTCGTCGGCCGTGAGCTCGCTCAGGCTGGTGCGCGTCACGGTGAGCGTGGCGCCGCCGGTATTGTTGCTGCTCGGGCCGGCCTGCACCGGCCCGACCGCGAACATCGGCTGACCCTGCGCCCCGCTGAGGTCCATGCCCGACGCCTGCTGCTGATTCATGATGCCGGCGAGGCCGACGCTGATCAGCCCGAGGGCGTTCTGCGCCGGATCGAGCACCTGGGTGCGCGCGTTGAGCAGTCCGCCGAGCTCGCCGCCGCTGATCTCGGCGGTCACGTTGGTGGTGCCGCCGGCGCTCGTCACGCCGATGTCGGATACCGTCGGGTTGTACTGATTCTGGATCGCGGCGAGCTGCTCCGGGACGCCGCCGGTGACCAGCGCCTGGCCGCTGCCGATGTAGACGTTCATCGAGCCGTCGGACTGGGTGGAAGTGGTGACGCTCACGTACTGGCTCAGCTGGTCGACGAGCTTGTCGCGCTGATCCATCAGCTGGTTGGGCGTCTGCCCGCCGGCGAGATCGGCGGCGATCTGCGAGTTGAGCCTGGCGATGCCGCTGGCGATCGAGTTCACCTGCGAAATGTCGGCACCGATCTGCTGCTCGAGGCCGGAGCGGTAGGTCTGGATCTGCGAGTCGTAGGAGTTGATCTGTTGTGTCAGCGCCTGCGCCTGGCTGAGCAGCGCCTGGCGGGACGCGGTCGAAGAGGGGGAGGTGGACAGCGTCTGCAGTGCGTTGATGAAGCTCTGCAGACTCGCGGTGAGCCCGGTGCTCGAGCCGCTCAGCATGTTGTCGATCTGTCCGGCCTGCGTCGCGAGCGTGTTGTAGCTCGAGTAGCTGGCCTGCGAGGAGCGCACCTGCTGCGCGAGCAGCTCGTTGTAGGCGCGCGTGATGCCCTGAACCTCGACGCCGCTGCCGACATAGCCGCCGGGCGTGGCCTGGGCGGGCTGGGGCGTCAGCTGGATGCTCTCGACGCTGTATCCCGGCGTCGCGGAGTTCGCGATGTTGTTGCTGGTAACGTCGAGCGCCTGCTGAAATGCCAGCAGGCCGGAAACGCCGGTCGACAGTATGTCACCCATGGCCTGACTCCTCCCCCGGAGCGTGCCGAGTCTCAGTTCCTATCGGCGGGGCATCGGCAAACTTGAGCGCGCCCGCAGCGGTGGAGGCGGCGCTCTGGCTGAGCGTCGCGAGCACCTGGTCCGCGACCGCGCTCAGCTTGCGGGCATAATCCGGATCGGTGGCGTAGCCGCCCTGCTGCAGCGCTGCGGCGAAGGAGCCGACGTTCGCGCCGCTGCCGAGCGCGCCGCTGAAGCGCGGACTCGCCTTGAGCAGCGCCACGTAATCCTGCAGGCTTTCGCCGGGGCTGGCGTAGGCGCGGAAAGCGGCGCTGGTCTGGTGCACGCTGCCGCCCTGAAACTCCTGCGTGCCGGCGCTGACCGAGGCGCCGCTCCAGGCGGCGCCGGCCTTGATCCCGAAGAGATTGTTGCTGCCGAAGCCGTTGGCGCTGCGCGGCACGCTCCTGCCCCAGTTGGTCTCGAGCGCCGCCTGCGCGATGAGGCTCACCGGGTGCACGCCGAGCTGCTGCGCGGCCTGCTGTGCCTGCGGCCACATCCGGCTGATGAAGCTGGCGCGGTCCGCGCTCGAGGCGGCGGCAGGACTGCCGGTCGCACCTGCGGGGATCGCCGCAGCGCCGCTCGCAGCTGCGGCCTTACCCGGGGAGCCGGCCTGCTGCAGCTGCCGCACCAGCATGTCGGCGAGCCCGAGACCCTTGCCCTTGGTGAGCTCGAGCGACAGCTGATCGTCGTACATGCCCTGATAGGTCTGCGCCTGGTCCGAGCCGAAGATCGGATCCTTGCCGATCGCAGCGCGCATGCTCTTGATCATCATGCGCGCGAACAGGCTCTCGAACTGCTGCGCCACCTGGCGCACCGCGGCCGGATCGTTGCGGGCCGCCCCGGACCTGAGCTTCTCGAGTCCGGCGAAGTCGCCGTACACGCTGGTGTTGTTGACGGGGGTGGTCGCCATGCTCGCGGCTTCAGATGACGATGAGCTCGGCACGCAGCGAGCCGGCTTCCTTCAGCGCCTCGAGGATGGCCACGAGGTCGCCCGGAGCGGCACCCACCTGATTGACCGCGCGCACGATCTCATCGAGCGTGACGCCCGCCTGAAAGACGAACATGCGGGCGTCTGCCTGCTGCACGTCGATGTTGCTGCGCGGGGTGACCGTCGTCTGCCCGCCCTGGGAGAGGGGCGTCGGCTGGCTGACATCGTTGCGCTCGGTGATGGTCACCGAGAGTGAGCCGTGGGCGACGGCCGCGGCCGTGACGCGCACGTGTGCGCTGATCACCACCGTGCCGGTGCGCGAGTTGACGATGACGCGCGCCGGCGCCTCGCCGGGCTCCACCTCGACGGCTTCCAGGGTCGCCAGGTAGGCGATGCGCTGATTCGGATCGAGTGGCGCCACCACGCGGATCGACACGGCATCGAGCGCCTCGGCGCTGCCGGCGCCGAGCGAGTTGTTGAGCGCGCTGGCGACGTGGGCGGCGGTGGTGAAGTCGGGAGTGTTGAGGTTCAGCACCAGGTGCGGATCGGCGGCGAAGCGCACCGGCACCTCGCGCTCGACCGAGGCGCCGTTGGGGATGCGGCCGCTGCTCGGCACGTTGAGCGAGATCCTCGAGCCGTCCTTGCCGGCGATGCCGAAGCCGCTCACCACCACGTTGCCCTGGGCCATCGCGTAAATCTGGCCGTCGGCGCCACGCAACGGCGTCATGATGAGGGCGCCGCCGCGCAGGCTCGAGGCGTTGCCGATGGTCGCGACGGTGACGTCGATGGTCTGGCCGGGCTTGACGAACGGCGGCAGGTCCGCGGTGACCGTGACGGCCGCGACGTTCTTCAGCTGCGGATTGGTGTTCGGCGGGATCGTCACGCCGAAACGCTGCAGCATGTTCTCGATGCTCTGCACGGTGAACGGTGCCTGGGTGGTCTGATCGCCGGTACCGTCGAGACCGACGACCAGGCCGTAGCCCACCAGCTGGTTGGTGCGCACGCCGGCCACGGTGGCAATGTCCTTGATGCGCTCGGCGTGTACGGGCGCGGCCAGGCCGGCGAGCAGCGCGAGCGTGAGGCCGGCGAGCAGCGGGCGCGGCCGCGGCGCCATGAGCGTGGCGGCCATCAGAACGGCACCCACGGCGAGTTGAAGAAGCGCGACAGCCAGCTCTGCGCGTTGGCATCCGCGATCGCACCCTTGCCGTTGTAGGTGATCCTGGCGCTCGCCACCCGGAAGGAAGGCACCGAGTTGTCGGCGGCCAGATCGCTCGGGCGGATCACGCCCGTGACGCGCACGAACTCCTTGCCCTGGTTGAGCGCGATCTGCTTCTCGCCGGCGACGAACAGGTTGCCGTTCGGCAGCACCTTGAGCACCGTGGCCGTGAGGTAGCCGGTCAGGCTGTTGCTCTGGGCGCTGGCGCCCTCGCCGGCGAACTTGCTGGAGTCGTTGATGTTGTTGTTGAGCCAGGACACGTTCTTGTTGATGAGCGTCGTGCCGGGCATCGTCACCGTATTGGCCTTGCTGGTGCTGGTGGTGGCGCTCTTCTGCGCCGCGGTGGCCTCGTTGAGCACGATGGTCACGATGTCGCCGATGTGATGGGCGACCGGATTCTCCGCCAGCACCAGCTCGCGGCCGGACTGGTAGATGGCGCCGTCGGTGGGCGGCGGCAGCTTCTCCTGCGTCCAGGCGAGCCCGTCGTCGGGCTTGGGAGGCGGCGCGCTGCGGCAGCCTCCCAGACTGGCGAGCGCCACCGCGAGGGCGAGCAGGGCATTCAAGGTTCGCATCGCGCGCCGCTTACATGTTCTGCGTGGAGTAGGTGAGCATCTGATCGGTGGTCTCGACGGCGCGCGAGTTCATCTCGTAGGCCTGCTGCGTCTCGATCATGTTGACCAGCTCCTCGACCACGTTGACGTTCGAGGCCTCGACCGAGCCCTGCAGCACCGTGCCCATGCCGTTGAGGCCGGCGTTGCCGGTCACCGCCGTGCCGCTCGAGGCCGACTCGACCGCCAGATTGCCGCCGATGTCCTGCAGGCCCGCCGGGTTGATGAAATCTGCGAGCTGCAGCGTGCCGACCGTCTGCGGCGTGGCCTGGCCGGCCAGCGCGACGCTGATGGTGCCGTCGGCGGCGACGGTGACGCTCTGGGCGCCCGCCGGGATGGTGAGCGCCGGCTGCACCTGGTAGCCGGCGGCGGTCACCAGCTGTCCCTGGGCGTTCAGCTGAAAGCTGCCGTCGCGGGTGTAGGCCAGCTGGCCATTGGGCTGCAGCACCTGGAAGAAGCCCCGGCCCTGGATCGCCATGTCGAGCGGGTTGCCGGTGTTGTTGACGCTGCCCTGGGTGTAGTTCTTCTCGGTGGCGACCACGCGCACGCCGGTGCCGACGTTGAGCCCGGTCGGCGCCTGGGTGTTCTGCGAGGTGTTGGCGCCCACCTGCGCCAGGTTCTGGTAGAGGAGATCGTCGAACACCGCGCGGCTCTTCTTGAAGCCGGTGGTGTTGACGTTGGCGAGGTTATTGGCCGTGACCGTCATCTGGGTCTGTTGGGCGTCGAGCCCGGTCTTTGCGGCCCACAGTGCGGGTTCCATGTCAGTTGACCTCTTTCAGGAGTATGCGGCTCAGCCGGTGGTGCCCGACTGCAGGAGTTTGCTGGAGGACTGTGCGTTCTCGTCCGCGGTGTGCATCGCGCGCACCTGCAGCTCGAAGCGGCGGGAGAGCTCGATCATGTTGACGAGGCAGCTCGACAGGTTGACGTTGCTCGACTCGAGCACGCCCGAGGCGATGCGCACGCTGGCGTCGCCTTCGGCCGGGGTGCCGTCGCTCGAGCGGTACAGACCGTCGGTGCCGCGCGTCAGCGCGCCGCCCGGCGGGTTCACCAGCTTGATGCGGCCGACGGCGGCGACCGAGTTGGGCGTCTGGCCGAGCCCCACGACCGAGACGGTGCCGTCGGCGCCGATGGTGATCGAGGCGGCCGGCGGCACGCTGAGCGGGCCGCTGTCGGAGAGCACCGGGCGTCCGCCGGCGGTGACCAGCTGCCCGCTGGGATCGACGTGCAGGTCGCCGGCGCGGGTGTAGGCCTCGTTGCCGGCGGGATCCTGGACCGCGATGAAGCCCGCGCCCTGCACGGCCACGTCGAGCGGATTGCCGGTGGTCTGCTGCTCGCCGGCGATGTCGCTCCAGCCCACCGAGCCGGCGGTGGCGTAGGCCCGCGAGGCGAAGCCGGGGCCGGCCACGCTGCGCGTCTGAAAGGCCGACAGCGCCGCCTTGAAGCCGGTGGTGCTCGCGTTGGCGAGGTTGTAGTTGTTGGCTTCCTGGGTGGCGAGCGTCTCCTTCGCCCCCGACATGGCCACGTACAACAGCTTGTCCATGAGTTACCTGCGCGCTCGGTCGCCGAGCCTCAGCCGCGGATGTTGATGATCGACTGCGTGACCTGATCTTCGGTCTTGATCATCTCGGAATTTGCCTGGAAGTCGCGCTGCGCGGTGATCATCTCGACCAGCGCCGCGGTGGTGTCGACGTTCGACTCCTCCAGCGAGCCCGACTGGATGCTGCCGAAGCCGGAGTTGCCCGCCACGCCGTTGACCGCCGCGCCCGAGGCGTTGGTCGGCGCCCAGGTGGCGTTGCCGAGCTGCTGCAGCCCCTGCGGATTCTCGAAGTTGGCGAGCGCCAGCTGGCCCAGGTTGATCGAGCGGCCGTTGGTGAACTGCGCCTGCACCACGCCGGTCTGGCCGACGCTGATGCCGGTCAGCTGCCCGGTGGTGAAGCCGTTCTGCTGCACCGAGCTGACGCTGAAGTTGCCGCCGTACTGGGTGGTGTTGCTGAAGTCGAAGGTCATGTTCATGGCCTGGGCGCCGGTCGCCGGCGTGTAGGCGGGGAAAGCGATCTTGCCGTTGGCCGGCGTGGTGAGCGCGCCGGTCTGCGAGTAATCGAGCGCCTGCGGCGCGCCGACGGCGGTGCCGTCGACCGTCAGCTGCACCGACCAGGCATTGGGCGCGGTGTTGATGAAATACAGGCTGGCCGTGTGCGCAGCGCCGAGCGAATCGTACACCGTGAGCGAGGTGGTGTTGTTGTAGCTGTTGGGATCGGTCGCGGCGAACGGCGCATCGGGCGGCGGCGTGGCATTGGCGGGCAGGTTGGCGGCGATCTGCGCGGTGCTGGTGGCCTGGGGCTGGCTCAGGTTGGTGTTGAGCGAGATGTTGGCGAGGCCGCCGGTGTTGAAGCCGCCGTTGGCGAGCGGCGGATACGCCTGCAGTGCCAGGCCCTGGGAGTTCACCACCTCGCCGGAGCTGTTGAGCTGGAACTCGCCGTCGCGGGTGTAGTTGAGCGCGCCGTTGTTGCTGACGACGAAGAAGCCGTTGCCGCTCACCGCCATGTCGAGCGTGTTGCCGGTGGTCTCGATGTTGCCCTGGGTGAACTGCTGGGCGATCTCCGAGACCGCCACGCCGTTGCCGGCGGAGATGGCGCCCTGCTGGGTGGAGGCGAACAGGTCCGCGAACTCGGTGCGCGAGCCCTTGAAGCCCACGGTGGCGACGTTGGCGAGATTGTTGGAGGTGACCGACAGATCCTCGTTGGCGGCGTTGAGGCCGGTGAGTGCGATGTTGAAGGACATGAGAACTCTCCTACTGAATGTTGACGACCGCGCTCAGCGGCACGGTGCCATTGACCGTGTTGAGCTCGAGGGTCTGGGTCGAGGGGTCGATGGTGACGCTCTGCACCTGGCTGTAGACCAGCGGGCTCAGCGACTGGCTGGCGCCGCCGAGCGCGGCGCTGACGTTGAGCGTGTACTCACCCGGCGGCGCGGCGCTGCCGCTCGCAGTGGTGCCGTTCCAGGTGAAATTGCTGTAGCCGGAAGACTGCGGCGCGACTGTGAAGGCATCCACCAGCGCGCCGCTGGCGTCGGTGACCGACACCGTGAGGCTGTTGGTGCCGGCCGGTGCCGTGACCGCGCCCGACACCGTGCCGCCCGCGGCCAGCCTGGCGGTGTTGCCGGGCGCGAGCACCGAGTGGCCGAGGAGCGCAGTGCCGTTCAGCAGCTGCGCGCCCTGCAGGCCCGAGGCGAGACCGGAGATCGAGGTCTGCAGGCTCTGCAGGCTCGACACCTCCGAGAGCCCCTCGATCTGCGCCAGGAATTGCGTCGGGTCGGTGGGGTTGAGCGGATCCTGGTTGCGCATCTGCGAGCTGATCAGCTGCAGGAACCCCGCCTGGCTGATCTGCATGTTGGCCGGGATGCCGTTGGTGGCAGCCGTTGCGGCGCTCGCCGCGGCGCTGCCGCCGAGGCTGCCGGTGACGCCGGCCGCGGCGGGCGCCGTGAGCGTCGTACCGAGCGGGAGAGTAGAGGCTGACATCGCTGTTCCTCGCAGGTGGTGGTGGCGCTTACGAGCCGAGCTTCAGCGTCGCGAGCATCAGATCCTTGGCGGTGCTCATGACCTCGACGTCGTTCTGGTAGGCACGCGAAGCGGAGATCATGTCGGTCATCTCCTCGATCACGTTGACGTTGGGGGCGTAGACATTGCCCTGCGCGTCGGCCAGCGGGTTACCGGGATCGTTGCGCACGGTGGGCGGCGCGTTGCTCTCGACGATGCCGCTGACGCGCACCGCGGCGCCGGCCTGCCGGGCCTGGGCGTGCGCGCCGATGGCGGCGTGCACCGCCTGGAACACCGGGTGGCGCGCCTTGTAGACCGTGTTGGGATCGCCGCTGACGCTGTCGGCGTTGGCGAGATTGCTGGCCACGGTGTTGAGCCGCACCGATTGCGCGGACAGTCCCGAGCCGGCGATCTCGAATACCTTGAAGGACGACATGGTTGCTCCGTGGCTGCCGTTACTGGCCGGTGATGGCCGTCATCAGGTCCCTGAACTTGCCGGAGAGGAAGCTGAGCGCCGCCTGATAGCGCACGCTGTTGTCCGCGAACGCCGCCTGCTCCATCTGCACGTCGACGGTGTTGCCGTCGAGCGAGGGCGCGAGCGGCACGCGGTACTTGAGTTGAGCTGCCGCGCCCGGCCCCGCCGCGGCGGCGGTTACCTGCGCGCCGTTGCTGGTGCTGAGCGGCAGCGCCCTGGCGGTCGAGCCGGCGGTGCCAGCCAGCACGGCGCGGAAATCGATGTCCTGCGCCTTGTAGTTCGACGTATCGGCGTTGGCGATGTTGTTCGCCAGCACCGCGGTACGCTGG
>DASPOP010000136.1:0-4388 GCA_035625955.1 Steroidobacteraceae bacterium
CGACCAGCTCCTGCAGCAGCGAATGGTCCATGGTGACCTGCTCGAGCCGGTCGCCGCGCTGGCGATAGAGGCGCGAGTCGCCCACGTGGGCGACGGTGATCTTGTTGTCGAAGAATAGCGCCGCGACCACCGTGGTGCCCATGCCTTCGCACTGCGGCTGCGTGCGGGCGGTCTGGTAGATGATCTTGTTGGCGCGAACGATGGCGTCGCGCAGGATGATGTTCGCGCGCGACAACCCCGACTCACGGTCGGCGATCGAGAGGTCCTCGCGCTCCACGTGCTCGCGTACCAGGTTGACGATGGTCTTCACTGCGATGCCGCTCGCCACTTCTCCGGCGTTATAGCCGCCCATGCCGTCTGCGAGCACCAGCAGGCCGATGTCGGGGTCGACCGCGATGGTGTCCTCGTTGTGCTCCCGGACCTTGCCGGTATCGGTGGCGCCGACGAAACGCAGCTTACTTCGCAAACTCATGCTGCGCCCTGACCGACCTCTGGCCCACCGAATGTGATGCGCGTCACTTTCCCGTCCCCGAATCGAGCTGCCATAAGCTAGCATCGCCCGCTGGGGTGTCCCGGTGATTGGTCACAAAAGACCGCTTTCAGTGATCTCCCCCGCGCGAATCCTAGCCGAAAGTTGACCGATGGCGCATCGATGGCCCGCCTGAATCCGGTGTTCGTCTGTAGCTCCTGCGGGGGTGAAACCCTCAAATGGCAGGGGCAGTGTCCTTTGTGCGGCGAGTGGAACTCGCTCGAGGAACGGCGCGCCCCCCGTGCCCGCGCCGTGCCGGCCGCCGCGGCGGTGAGCCTCGCTCCGGGAGCCGCCCTGGGCGGCGGCGGGGAGCGGCTGCCGAGCGGGCAGGCGGAGCTCGATCGGGTCCTGGGGGGCGGGATCGTCCCCGGCTCGGTGATTCTCCTGGGGGGAGAACCGGGCATCGGCAAGTCGACGCTGCTGCTGCAGGTGGCGGCGCACGTCGCTGGCGCGCGTCCCGTGATCTACGCGAGCGGCGAGGAGTCGGTGGCGCAGGTCGGGCTGCGCGCCCAGCGCTTAGGATTGGCTGCCGAGGCGCTCGGCGTCGTGACCGAGACCGATTCCCAGGCGATTCTGGCGCTTGCGGCGGCGCGGCAAGCGGCGCTGCTCGTCATCGACTCGATCCAGACGCTCCAGTCCCCCACGGTGCCGGCGGGCGCCGGGGCGGTGACGCAGCTGCGCGAGTGCACCGCGGAACTGGTGCGCTTTGCCAAGGCGGGCGGCGCGGCAATCGTCATCGTCGGTCACGTGACCAAGGAGGGTGCGATCGCGGGGCCGAAGCTGCTCGAGCACCTGGTCGACACCGTGTTGTATTTCGAGAGCGAGGCCGGCAGCCGCTTTCGGCTCGTGCGCGCCACCAAGAACCGCTTCGGCGCGATCAACGAGCTCGGGTTCTTCGCCATGACCGGTACGGGCCTCAGGGAAGTGAAGAACCCGGCGGCCATCTTTCTCGCCCGCGCGCCGCAGCCGGCCGCCGGCAGCATCGTCACGGTGACGCGCGAGGGCGGCAGGCCGCTGCTCATCGAGCTGCAGGCGCTGGTCGATCGCATGCGCTTCGGCGCGCCGCGCCGCATCGCGCAGGGGCTCGATGCCAACCGCCTGGCGATGCTGCTCGCGGTGCTCAACCGGCACGCGGGGCTTGCGCTCCAGGAACACGACGTGTTCGTCAACGTCGTGGGCGGCATCGAGATCCACGAGACCGCCTGGGACCTGCCGGTGGCGATCGCGCTCGCCTCGAGCCTGAAGGACGCGGCGCTCCCCGCGCAGCTCGTGGCCTTCGGCGAGCTCGGGCTCACGGGCGAGGTGCGTCCGGTGCCTTATGGCGACGAGCGGCTGCGCGAGGCGTGGAGCCAAGGGTTCAAAGTGGCGCTGATCCCGCGCGACAACGCGCCGCGCAAGCCACCCGCCGGCCTGACCGTCCATGGGGTGAGCACGGTGGCCGAGGCGCTCGCGGCCGCGTTCGCCGGCCGCGCCTCATGAAGCGCCCGCTACGGCTGCCTTCTCGCTGACGGGCGCGCGCACCCGCACGGTGCGAATGGCGTTGTCCGCGATCTGCAGCACCTCGAACTCGTAGTTGCCGACCCGCACCATGGCGCCGGGATCGGGAATGGTCTCGAGGTGCTCGAGCAGCAGGCCATTCACCGTCTTTGGTCCCCCGGTCGGCAGCTGCCAGCCGAGCGCGCGGTTGAGCGCGCGGATGGTGGCGCTGGCGTTGACGATGAAGACGCCCGGCCGCTCGGTGTGCACGTCCTTGTGGCTGATGGTGGCGGGATCGGTGGTGAACTCGCCGACGATCTCCTCGAGCAGGTCCTCCAGCGTCACCAGTCCCTCGATGTCGCCGTACTCGTTGACGACGAAGGCATGGCGGCGGCGGTGGCGCTGGAACTGTGCCAGCTGCACGTTGAGGGGCGTCCCCTCGGGAATGAAATACGACTCGCGGCCACGCGCGAGCTCGATGAGGCGCTCGCGGTCGAACGTGCCGCGCGCCAGCTCGCGCGCCACGCGTTTCATGTGCAGCAGACCGATGAGGTTGTCGAGCTCGCCGTCGTAGACCGGCAGGCGCGTGTGCGGCGTCTGGCGCAGCCGTTCGAGGATATCGTCCCAGCTGCCGCTGACGTCGATGCCGTTGATCTCCTGGCGCGGGACCATGATGTCGTTCACGGTGATGCGCCCGAGGTCGAGGATCGAGAGCAGCATCTGGCGGTGGCGCGCGGGGATCACGGGCGCAGCCTCCGTCACCACCGTGCGCAGCTCATCGGCCGAGAGCGCCTGGCTGGTGTTCGAGGCGCGCCCCACGCCGAAGATGCGCAGGAACCCGTACGCCATGCGGTTGGTGAGCCAGAGCACCGGCCGTGCCAGCAGCACCAGCACGCGATAGATGCCGGCGGCGTGCAGCGCCACCCCCTCCGGGTTCGAGGCCGCATAGATCTTCGGGGCGAGCTCGCAGAAGACGATCACGACGATGGTGAGCACCACCTCGGTGACCGGCACCGCGTAGGCGTAGCCGCTGCGCTGCGCGAGTATGGTGGCGATCGCCGAGGCGAAGACGCTCGCCGGCGCCAGGATCACCAGATTCGCTCCGAGCCATTCGTCGGGCTTGGCGAGCAGCCGCTCGAGCTGCCGCGCCGAGAGCTGCCCCCCTTCAGCGCGGTGGCGAATGCGGTAGCGGTTGACCGAGAGCATCGCCGCCTCGGCTCCGGAGGAGAAGGCGGCGACGATGAGCAGCGCGAGCAGCGCCACGAGTGGCCAGGGGGTCGAAGCGACGTTCAAGGCGGCTCTCCGGTCGGTAAAGCGGCGGCACCCGGGCGACTAGCATAGCGCGCGCGAATCGGGGATCCTGACTGCATGTTCGACCAGCTCACCGCGCGGGTTGCGGCGATCGCCGAGAGCCTGCGCGGCCGTGGCCGCATCACGGAAGACAACATCACCCAGGCGCTGCGCGACACGCGTATCGCGCTCCTCGAAGCCGATGTGGCGCTGCCGGTGGTGAAGTCCTTCATCGACGCCGTCAAGACCAAGGCGCTCGGCGCCGAAGTGGCGTCCAGCCTCACGCCGGGGCAGGCCTTCATCGGCATCCTCAACGAGGAGCTCATCGCCCTCATGGGCGGCGGCGGCGCGGGCTTCACTCTCCGCGCGCAACCTCCGGTCGTGGTGCTGCTCGCGGGCCTGCAGGGCGCCGGCAAGACCACGACGGCGGCGAAGCTGGCGCGCTTTCTTCACGAGAGCGGAAGGAAGCGCGTGCTGCTCGCCAGCACCGACGTGCGGCGTCCGGCCGCGATGCTGCAGCTCGAGCGGCTCGCCGCGCAGGTGCAGGCCGAATACTTCTCGCCCGAGCCCGGCGCGGCGCCCGAGGCAATCGCGCGCGCCGCGCTCGAGCGCGCCCGCAATGGAGTCTTCGACGTCCTCATCGTCGACACGGCCGGCCGGCTGCACGTCGATGAGGAGCTGATGGACGAGGTGCGGCGGATCGACGCCGCCGTCGGCTCGGCGGAGCGGTTGTTCATCGTCGACGCCATGGCAGGCCAGGATGCGGTGAATGCCGCGCGCGCCTTCGGTGCCGCGCTCGACCTGACCGGGCTGATCCTCACCAAGGCGGACGGAGATGCGCGCGGCGGCGCCGCGCTCTCGGTGCGGCAGATCACCGGCAAGCCGATCGTGTTCATCGGGATCGGCGAGAAGACCGATGCGCTCGAGCGCTTCGACCCGGCGCGTATGGCCTCCCGCATCCTCGGCATGGGGGACGTTCTCGGCCTGGTCGAGCAGGCGCACCGGCAGGTCGATGTCGATGAGGCGGCGCGGCTCGCCCGCAAGGTGACCAAGGGACAGAGCTTCGATCTGGCTGACCTGCGCGGCCAGCTCG
>DASPOP010000137.1:0-2410 GCA_035625955.1 Steroidobacteraceae bacterium
ACCGAGCGCTCCGGCACCGCATCGTTGAGGGCGGCGCGTACGCGCATCGTGGAGGAGCTCGAGGCCGCCGGGCTCGTGAAGCGCATCGAGAAGCACAGGCTGGAGATCCCGCGCGGCGACCGCAGCGGCGCAGTGCTCGAACCCTGGCTCACCGATCAGTGGTACGTGAAGATCGCGCCGCTCGCCGCGCCGGCGATCGCCGCGGTGGAGGCCGGCCGCACGCGCTTCGTGCCCGAGAACTGGGCGCGTACCTACTTCGAATGGATGCGCAACATCAAGGACTGGTGCGTGAGCCGCCAGCTGTGGTGGGGACACCGCATCCCGGCCTGGTACGACGCCGCCGGCAACGTGTACGTGGGGCGCGACGAGGCGGAGGTGCGCGCCCGGCACGGGCTCGACGCGCGCCTGCCGCTGCGCCAGGACGAGGACGTGCTCGACACCTGGTTCTCGTCGGCCTTGTGGCCGTTCTCGACCCTCGGCTGGCCGGACAAGACCGAAGCGCTGGCGCGCTTCTATCCGGGCAACGTGCTCGTGACCGGCTTCGACATCATCTTCTTCTGGGTGGCGCGCATGATGATGATGGGGCTGAAGTTCATGGGAGGCGTACCGTTCCGCGACGTCTACATCACCGGACTGATCCTCGACGAGCACGGCGACAAGATGTCGAAGACCAAGGGCAACGTGATCGATCCGCTCGACATCGTCGACGGGATTTCGCTCGAGGCGTTCATCGCCAAGCGCACCAGCGGACTGATGCAGCCGAAGCTCGCCGCGTCCGTCGAGAAGACCACACGCCGGCAGTACCCGGACGGCATCGCGCCGCACGGCACCGACGCGCTGCGCTTCACCTTCGCCTCGCTTGCCTCGCCGAGCCGCGAGCTGCGCTTCGATCTCGGGCGCGTCGGCGGCTACCGCAATTTCTGCAACAAGCTGTGGAACGCGGCACGCTTCGTCACGCTGGCGGTGGGCGATGAGCCGCCGGCGCCGCCCGGCACGGCGGTGGAGCTGTCGGTGGCCGACCGCTGGATCCGCGCGCGCTTCGGCCGCATGCTGGAGACGGTCGAGCAGGCGCTGCGCGACTACCGCTTCGACTTCGCCGCTTCGGCGCTCTATGAGTTCACCTGGTACGACTTCTGCGACTGGTACCTCGAGCTCACCAAGCCGGTGCTGCAGTCGACCGAGTCCCCGGCGGCCGCGCGCGCCGGCACCCGCCGCACGCTGAGCGGTATTCTCGAGGCGTTGCAGCGGGCGCTGCATCCTTTCATGCCGTTCATCACCGAGGAGATCTGGCAGCGCGCGGCGCCGCTCGCCGGAGCGGCAGGCGATACCGTCATGCTGCAGCCCTACCCGGCCGCCGCCGAGTTCCCGCCGGATGAGGCGGCGGAGCGCGAGACCGCCTGGATCCAGGCGGTGGTGCTCGGCGTGCGCCAGATCCGCGGCGAGATGAACATCAGTCCGGCGAAACGCATTCCGCTGCTGCTGCGCGATGCCGGCGGGCAGGATCGCGAGTGGGCCGCACGCCATCGCCCGTATCTCGAGCGCCTCGCGGGGCTCGAGAGCGTGACGCTGCTGGCGGCGGGCGCCGACGCGCCGCAGTCGGCCATTGCGCTCGTCGGTACGCTCGCGCTGCTCGTGCCCATGGCAGGCCTGATCGATGCGCCCGCGGAGATCGAGCGGCTCACCAAGCTGATCGCCAGGGCCGAGAAGGACCTGGGTCTGGTGCGCACCCGCCTCTCGAGCGAGAGCTTCGTCGCCAACGCACCCGCGGCGGTGGTGGCCGGCGACCGCGGGCGCCTGGCCGAGCTCGAGCGCACCGTGGCCGGGCTCAATGCGCAGCTCGAGCGCGTGCGCGGACTCGACGCCTCGTGAGCACCGCGGCCGAGTTCCCCGCCGACGCCGACGCGCTGCGCGCGGTGCTCGCCACGCTCGAGACCATCATTCTCGGCAAGCCGCGGCAGATTCGCCTGTGCCTCGCGTGCCTGCTGGCGCGCGGCCACCTGCTGATCGAGGACGTGCCGGGCGTGGGCAAGACCACCCTGGCCCACGCGCTCGCCCACGTGCTCGGGCTGGCGTGGCAGCGCGTGCAGTTCACGAGCGACCTGCTGCCCGCGGATATCATCGGCGTCTCGATCTTCGATCGCGCGCATCAGCGCTTCGACTTCCGCCGCGGCCCGATCTTCACCCAGCTGCTGCTCGCGGATGAAGTGAACCGCGCCAGCCCGCGCACGCAAAGCGCGCTGCTCGAGGCGATGGAGGAGCGCCAGGTGAGCGCCGACGGCACCACCTACCGCCTGCCGGATGTGTTCTTCGTGGTCGCGACGCAGAACCCGCACGAGCAGCTCGGCACCTTCGCCCTGCCCGAGTCGCAGCTCGACCGCTTTCTGATGCGCGTGACGCTCGGCTACCCGGA
>DASPOP010000138.1:0-6722 GCA_035625955.1 Steroidobacteraceae bacterium
GCGCCCATCAGGTGCACCGCGAAGATCAGCATCGGGAACGAGGCGCCGGTCTGCAGCACCAGCGGCGGGTACATGGTCCAGCCGCCGGCCGGCGCGCCGCCCGGCACGAACAGCGACGAGATGAGCAGCAGGAACGCGAACGGCAGGATCCAGAAGCTGAAGTTGTTGAGGCGCGGCAGCGCCATGTCGGGGGCTCCGACCTGCATCGGGATCATCCAGTTCGCGAGTCCCGTCCACCCCGGCATGACCGCGCCGAAGATCATCACCAGCGCGTGCATGGTGGTCATGGAGTTGAAGAACTGCGGGTCGACGTACTGCAGTCCCGGCTGGAACAGCTCGAGCCGGATCACCATGGCCATCGCACCGCCGACGAAGAACATCGTGCAGGCGAACACCAGGTACATCGTGCCGATGTCCTTGTGGTTGGTCGCGTAGACCCAGCGCCGCCAGCCGTGCGGCTTGTGGTCGTGGTCTTCGTGGGCGGCGGCGTGGGCGTGGTGCTCGGCCATGTCGGAGGTTCCTTGGAAAAGTGATGTCAGCCCGAGGCGGCGGTGTTAGTCGCGGCGGTCGCGGGCGGCGTGCCCGGGGCGGCAGCGGGGGGTGGGGCCGTGGGCGCGGCCGCCTGCTTCTGCTCGGCCGCGGTGCTCTTCAGCCAGGCGTCGAAGTCCGCCCTGGAGCGCACGTCGACCACGATCGGCATGAAGCCGTGATCGCGGCCGCAGAGCTCGGCGCAGTTGCCGCGCAGCATGCCGGTCCAGCCGTCAGGGTTGTCTTTCGTGGGTCCGTCGACCTTGAACCAGGCCTCGTTGACGAAGCCCGGGATCGCATCCTTCTTGATGCCCAGATCCTTCACCCACCAGGAGTGGATGACGTCGGCCCCGGTGATGAGGAGCCGGACCTTCACGCCGTTCGGCACGACCAGCGGACGATCGACGTTCAGGAGATAGTGCGGCACGGTCGTCGGATCGATGCCTGAGCCGAGCTCGCGCGCGGCATCGCTGGCGCGGTCGAGGTGCGAGAAGTACATGACCCCGTCGTCGAGGTACTCGTACTCCCAGCCCCACTGAAAGCCCGTGACCTTGATGGTGAGCCCGGTCTTGGTCGTGTCCTCGATCTCGATCAGCGTGCGCGCCGCCGGCACTGCCATGGCAATGAGGATGATGACCGGGACGATGGTCCAGACGACCTCGACCTGGGTGTTGTGCACCATGGTCGTATCGGCAATGGCGCCCTTCGACTTCCGGAAGGCGATGAGCGACCAGATCATGACGCCGAACACCACCACGCCTATGGCCACGCAGACCCAGAAGATCTCCATGTGCAGCCCGTAGATCTTGCGGCTGATGTCGGTGACGCCCTTCGGCAGGTTGAGCTGCGCCCAGCCGGACTCCTCGGCGCCGGCCGGGAGCGCGAGCGCTGCCGCGGCGGCGGTCAGGGCGAAGCGGACGAGTGTCTTGCGGATCGTCATTCTTGTGCCTTACAGCGCGCGCCCGTCAGGCCGGTGCGGCGCGAAAAAATCCCTTCAGGGCCAGGAGGGCGACTCGTTGACACGGCCAACGACCCTCGCCAGGCGCAGGGCAAGCCCGCGCCGCTCCTCTTCGGTCAGAAAGCTGCCCAGCTCGCATTGGCGACCGTGCGACTCGATGGTGAGCCGGCTCGGATGCGGGCTTGCGGCGGGGCGGCGAAGTTTAACCTGTGCCCAATGCCGCGGGAACACAGCCCGCTCGCTCCGGCCCCGCGCCCGGGATTCGACGTGGACGTCCGACTCGGTGACGGTAATGGTCTGCGAGTGGAAGCGGCGCTCGAGCGAGACCTTGAGCGCCCAGGCGAGCAGCGCGATCTCGAGTCCGGCGAAAGGCAGAATCGGCCAGAAGCCCTTGAGCGCGAGCAAGCCTCCAATGCCGAACGGCACCACGCAGGCGCTCGCGAAAAACACCCGCGCGCCGCGCACCGTGAGGGAGCAGTTCGGACGGATCTCGATCGAGAGCGGCGCGGCGTCCATGGCTTCGCGGGCGATGGTAGCGCGCAGCTGTGGCGATTCAAATCAAGCGGAAATTCCCGGGATTCTTGCGCTGCCGAGCCTCGAGGCCGCCTGATCGAGCACCAGCGAGCCGGCACTCGCGCCCATGAACGGCACGATCGCAAGTGGCGGCGCGCTGAAGCGCCGCGTCAGCGTCGCGAGATTCTCCGCCTCGCGCTCCATCGGGGAACTCAAGCGGTTCGCGACCCAGCCCGCGAACCCGACGCCGTAATTGCCGATCGCGCGCCACGTGAGCTCGGCGTGGCTCAGACACCCGAGGCGCAGCCCCACGACCAGCACGGCGGGGATGCCGAGCGCGCGCGCGAGATCTGCCATCGTCTCGCGGGCATTGATGGGGGCGAGCCAGCCCCCTGCCCCTTCGACCACCACCCGGTCGGAAATGACCCTCAGCGCGGCGAATCCGGCCTTGATCGTGCCGATATCTATCTCGATATTGTCGTCTTTTGCGGCGATATGCGGCGAAATGGCCGCCTCGAAGCAATAGGGGTTCACTTGCGCGTACGTGAGCGGCACATTGGCCGCCCCGATGAGGGCCAGGGCGTCCGCGTTGCGCAGCCCTTCGGCCGTCCGCTGCGCCCCCGAGGCGATCGGCTTCATGACGGCGACGCGCTCGCCGGCGGCGGCGAAGGCGCGCGCGAGCGCGCAGGCGACCACGGTCTTGCCGATCCCGGTGTCGGTGCCCGTGACGAAGAAGCTCCGCGCGCTCACCGCGACGGCGCGTCCCTGCGGCCGATCGAGCCCGGCGCGATGAGCACCTCGCCCGCGGGCGCCGCGGCGGTCCGTCCGGCCGCACCCCAGCTCGCGCCGTAGATCACTTCATAGGTGGCGGGCAGCGCATCGCCGCGGCGGAAGGCCTCATAGGCTTCGGTCATGCGCCCGAGCCGCGCCTTGCCGACGAGCGTGCGCGGACGCCCCGCGGTCACGTTGTGTGCGCCGATCGCCTTGAGGTCGCGCATGAGGCTCAACGTGTCGGGATACCCGAGCTCGATGCGATCGACGTCGAGCACCGGCTCGGCGAGCCCGTTGCGTGCGAGAGCGTCGCCGACGTGGTGCAGGTCGACAAAGCGGTTCACGTGCGTCAACCCGTCGGCCTGCGCCCACGCGGCCCGCAGCTCCTTCAGCGTGTCGGGGCCGAAGGTGCTGAAGGCGAAGAAGCCGCCCGGCTTCAGCACCCGGCGCACTTCGGCGAGCGCCTGCTCGAGCGGCTCGCACCACTGCAGCACGAGGCTCGAGAACACCAGGTCGACGCTCGAGCCCGCGAGCGGCAGCCGCAGCGCATCGGCGCACACCCGGGCGAAGCGCCGCCAGAGCCTCTGGTGGCGCCGCGCCTCGCGCAGCATCCCGGGCGACAGGTCGAGCGCGATCACGAGCGCGCGCGGGTAGCGGCGCTTGAGCTCGCGCGTCGCCCGGCCGGTGCCGGCGCCTAAGTCGAGCACCACGCGCGGCGCGAACTCGAAGGCCGTGAGCCGCTCGAGGAGCTCGCTGGAGACGCGCGCCTGCAGGCCCGCGGCGGCCTCGTATCCGGTGCTCGCCCGGTCGAAGGCGGCGCGCAGCCGCTCCCGGTCGAGACGGAACGCGTCCGCGCTCTCAGCCACGCAGGAAGCCGTCGAGCGCGGCGAGGAACTGATCGCGGTTGGAGAGGAAGGGTACGTGGCCGGCACCGCGCAGCTGACGGAAGCTCCCCTTCGGCAGCGCCGCGGCCAGCGCCCGCGAGGCTCCCGGGGGCGTGATGCGGTCGTCCTGGCCGGCGATCACGAGGGTCGGCGCGCGCACCTGCGACAGTTGCATGCGCAGGTCGCCCTGCCGCAGCCGCTCGAGACCCCACCTGAGCGCGTCAGGGTGCGCGGCGCCGCCCTGCTCCAGCGCCGCGCTCAGCCGCGACGACACCTGGCCGGCGGTGCGCCGCGCGAGGCCGCGCACCTGCTGGCGGAGAAAGCCGCGCACCGCTTCCTGCGGATCCTCACGCACCTGCACCGCCAGCCGCTCGAGCGCAGCCTCCTTCACTCCGAAGCGCCAGCCGGGGCCGGCGAGAAAGCGCGGCGTCGTCGCGACGAGGATGAGGCGCTCGATGCCGGCGGGCATCGCGGCCGCGAGATCGAGCGCGAACTGCCCGCCGAGCGACCAGCCGAGCAGGTGATAGCGGGTCGTGAGAGGGGCGAGCGTCTCGTGCACGCGGAAGGTCTGCGCCGCGGGGCTGTAGGCCTCGCCGTCCCAGTCGCTGCGGCCGTGCCCGGGCAGATCGATGGCGATCACGCGGAAGCGGCGCGCGAGGGCTTCCGCGAGGCCGTCCCATACCTTGAGGTTCATCCCCCAGCCGTGCAGCAGCACGAGGTCGCGCCGCCCGCGCCCGCGAACTTCCGCGTTGAGCGCGCTCATGCCGCGCCCGCAGCGCGCAGCCGCGCGCAGCAGCGGCCGAGCGCCCCGGCGAGCTGATCGATCTGAGATTCGCTGTGCGCCGCGGTGAGCGTGACGCGCAGGCGCGCCGTGCCCTTCGGCACGGTCGGTGGACGGATGGCCGCGACCCACAGGCCCTCGGCCTCGAGCTCGCGCTGCGCGGCGAGCACCGCCGCCTCGCTCCCCAGCACGACCGGCTGAATGGGCGTGCGCGAGAGGCTAAGCGGCACCTGCGCCTCCGACGCGTGCCGCCGGAAGCGCTCGATCAGCGCGGCGAGGCGCGTGCGCCGCCAGTCCTCGGTCTGCGCCAGCCCGAGTGCCTTGCGGCTCGCCGCCGCGACCGGCTGCGGCAGCGCCGTCGTGTAGATATAGGAGCGCGCCTTCTGCATGAGGTACTCGATCAGGGCGGCCTCGCCGGCGACGAAGGCGCCGAAGGAGCCGAAGGCCTTGCCGAGCGTGCCGACGAGCACCGGGACGTCCGCGGCGCTGAGGGCGTACTCCTCGAGCGTGCCGCGCCCGCTTGCGCCGACCACCCCGAGGCCGTGCGCATCGTCGACCACGAGCCAGGCGTCCGCGCGGCGCGCGGCCGAGCTGAGCGCCGGGAGCGGCGCGAGATCGCCGTCCATGCTGAAGACCCCGTCGGTGCCGACGACTACGGTGCGCGCCGGCTCAGCGAGCGCGCGCGCCGCCGCCTCCGCATCGGCGTGACGGTAGCGGGCGAGCCCGGCGCCGGAGAGCAGCGCCCCGTCGATGAGCGAGGCGTGGCTCAACCGGTCGAGCAGGATGCGCTCGCCGCGCCCGGCGAGCGCGCTCATGACGGCGAGATTGGCCATGTAGCCGGTGGAGAACAGCAAGGCCCGCTCGCGGCGCGTGAAGGCCGCGAGCTCCTCCTCGAGCCGCTCGTGCTCCGCGCCGTGCCCGGTGATGAGATGCGAGGCGGCGCTGCCCGCGCCGGCGGCTCTGGCGGCGGCGCTCATGGCCGCGGCCAGCGCGGGGTGGCGGGCGAGCCCCAGGTAGTCGTTGCTGCTGAAGTCGACGAGCGTGCGGCCGGCGATCCGGACGCGCGCGCGGCTGTCCCCTTCCGCGAAGCCCTCGATGGTGATGCGGCGGCGCCTGAGCTGCGCGGCCTCGAGCCGCGACAGCGCCTCAGGAAGCGCGTGCGCGGCTCGCTTCATGCCCGGCGGAGGTCTGGCCTGCCGGCAGGCCGGTGGCTGCGGCCGCCCCGGCGCCGGCCGCCTCGGTGGTGGGGGCCTTCTCGGCTGTGACCTTGAGCCGCGCGAACAGCTGGCGGTCGCGCTCCACGTCGGGATTGCCGGTGGTGAGGAGCTTCTCGCCGTAGAAGATGGAGTTCGCTCCGGCGAGGAGGCACAGCGCCTGCAGCTCATCCGACATCTCTTCCCGTCCCGCGGAGAGCCGCACGTGGGCGCGCGGCATCAGGAGGCGCGCGACCGCGATGGCGCGCACGAAATCGAACGGATCGACCTCCGGCGCGTCGGCGAGCGGCGTGCCCGGCACCTTCACCAGACGATTGATGGGGACGCTCTCGGGATGCTCGGGCAGGTTGGCGAGCGTGCGCAGCAGCCGCGCACGGTCGGTGACCGACTCGCCCATGCCGACGATGCCGCCGCAGCACACGTGGATCCCGGCCGCGCGCACCGCCGCCAGCGTGTCGAGCCGGTCCTGGTAGCTGCGGGTGCGGATGATCTCGCCGTAGAACTCCGCCGAGGTGTCGAGATTGTGGTTGTAGTAGTCGAGGCCCGCGTCCTTGAGCTCCGCCGCCTGCCCGGGCGTGAGCATGCCGAGCGTCGCGCAGCTCTCGAGCCCGAGCGCGCGCACCTCGCGGATCATCGCGGCGACCACCTTGAGGTCGCGGTCTTTGGGCGAGCGCCAGGCGGCGCCCATGCAGAAGCGGGTCGCGCCGGCGGCGCGCGCGCGCTCGGCGGATTCGCGCACCGCGGCGACCTCGAGCAGCGCCGTGCGCGCGAGGCCCGTCTCGTAGTGGACACTCTGCGGACAGTAGGCGCAGTCCTCGGGGCAGGCGCCGGTCTTGATGGACAGCAGCGTCGCGAGCTGCACCGCGTTCGGATCGTGCCAGGCGCGGTGCACGCGCTGCGCGCGGAACATCAGGTCCATGAACGGCAGCGCGAACAGCGCCTCGACCTCGGGCAGCGTCCAGTCGTGGCGGATGGGCCCTAAGGGTGCGTCGCTCATGGGCCGACCATGCCGCAGGGGCTCAGGTCGTGTCAACGAGAGGCGACGTTCAAAGTTGACAATTGGCTAGAGGCGC
>DASPOP010000139.1:0-19727 GCA_035625955.1 Steroidobacteraceae bacterium
CGTGATCCTGCACCGTGACATGCAGCGCCAGCCAGTCCGTCGGTACGACGCGATAGCCGCCGCCGAAGTTCACCGTGAACTTGGTATCTCCGGCGAAATCGGTGGCGCCGAAACCGCCGAGGAGATAGAAAGCGCTCGTCATGGCGCGGCCGCGACCGAGAAAGGCCTCGCCCGGCAGGAAGTTGTAGCCGAGTGACAGGTCGTAGTACGTGAAGCGCCTCTCAGCTTCGGTAAGCAGCTGCAGATTGCCGCTCAGGGTCTCGAAACTGGTGCGCCCGCCGTGGGAACGGCCCGCCTCGCCCTGGAAGAAGAAGTCCTCGGTGATGTGGTAGGCGGCGGTGATGCCGTAGTCGGCATTGCTGCCGAAGTCCTCGATCGACAGCACGCCGTAGAACGCTCCCAGCTCGACATTCGAGCTCTTGATGCGCGGCACCTTGATCTGGCGCCGCTCGACCTGCGGCTCGATCACCCGCGGCGGCGTCTCTTCCTCCGGGCCAGTGGTGCCGGAAGGCGAGCCGGCCTGGGTGTCGGTGCTCTGGGCGGCGTGCTTGCCGTGGTGGAACCAGCCGCGCACCGTGGCGCAGCCCGGAAGCAGGGCGAGCGCCGCCGTCAGAAGAAGAACGCGAATCCCAGTTTCCATTCGTCTGCTTCCTCGTTCTGGTTACGCTTGGTGAAGATGTAGTGGGCCTTGTACTCGGCGCGCATGAAAAAGCGCCGCGTCAGGTAGTAGCGGATGCCGCCGCCCACGTAGGCGGTCTGCTCGGTGCGGTTCTCCGGCACCACCAGCGTCCCCTTGGGCTCGATATGCACGATGCCGACGCCGAGCGTCAGGAACGGCGACCAGCGCGTGTCCGCGGAGATGACGTGAGCGAACCCCAGGTCGCCGGTCTCGCCGTTGGAGAAACGCCCGAGGAACTGGCCGGCGGCGACTTCGACCGCCATCTGCGGATTGAGCGACACCGACCAGTAGGCGGAGATCAGGTTCGCACCGCCGAACTCGCCGGCGAAGGCGCCGAGCTCGTAGCGATGCGAGCTGAAGCCCGCCTGGTCGCCGAGCTCGTACTTGAAGGGCGAGCCGTCCGCCAGCACCGTCTTCAGCATGTCGGCCTGGGATGCCCAGCCCTCGACGCCGCGCTCGGTACGTACCTTGAACCAGTCGGTGCGCCGGAACAGCACATCCACGCTCTCGTCGCGCGGCACCGCGTGGAACACCGGGTAGCCGCGCCCGGGCCCGGTATGGAGCTCGAGATACGGCTCGGCCACGAACAGCTGCAGGTACTCGCGCGCCGCGCTCACCGCCGGCGCCAGCACGGCGAGCAACGCGGCGAACGCCAGCAGCGCCGCACGCGCCGGCCATTGCGCGCGGCGCGTCAGATCCTTCCCTTGCTCACATGGGTGCCGCGGGGGCGAACGGGTCGTTGTGGTACTGCGCGCCAATATCCAGCCACTCCGACAGCAGGCGAAGCTCCGCGATGTTCAGCCAACCCGTATGCGACGGGTTGTTACACCCGGAACCTGTTGCGAAGCAGTTGAAGAAGGCGCTCGAGGCCCCGCCATTGGCGCTACCCGCATTCATGAACGGACCGACCGTAGGTCCCGGCTGGCCCATGATAACCGTAGCGTGAGCGGTAAGCAGCTGTACGTAGGAGGTGAACTCGTTGGCGTTCGCGTCGACGCTATTGGTCAGGTCGAGATTCCCCGCCGGCGTCTGCGCGGCGCCGGCCGCATTCAGCGGATTGTGGCAGCCAGCCTGCGAGCAGGTCACGCTGCCCTGCACACCATTCAACATGCCGGTGCGCGTGGCGTCCCAGATCGGCTGGATGTGCTGCGGGTAGTTGATGATGATGCGGCAGGCCGAGCCCCAGGCCGTGGCGCACAGCGCCGTGGTCGGAATCGCCGGGATCGGATTGGTGGCGTCCGTATAGCTGTAGGTGATGGGCGTGCCCTGGGCGGCCTTGGCCGGATCGGTCCAGACGTCCGTGTAGAGCACGTTGACGCTCGGCACCATCTGCAGGCACGGCGGGACATCGGTGAGGCAGCTCGCCGCCATGCGCGCCTCGGCCATGGTCTCGCCATTGTTCTGCGGGATGAAGGCGGCGGGTCCGCTCGAGATGGTGTTCGGGAAAGCCGTGGCCGCCGTCCCGCCCGCCCAGGCCGAATTGAAGGCTCCCTTGCGGCCGTGCGACACCGGATTCTGCGCGCCGCCCTGCGGCAGGTGACAGCCGTTGCAGGCGACCGTCTCACCGGGGATCAGCTGCAGCCACACGCCCTGCGGGGCGGTGATGGCGCGCGCGTTGGCATCGAGGATGCTCACGCGGAAGGCGACGTTCGCCGGTACCTCGAGGTACACCGAGCCGTCCGGCTCGATCGGCGCGTAGCCGAGGATCTCGACCATGTTGCTGGTGACGCCGAAGTCGGCGGCGGTCAGCGTCGTCACCGTCTTGTCGGGGATCGAGACCGCCTTCTCCAGGCGGATGAAGCGCGCCGGGCGCCCGCTCGCCGGGGTCTTCCCCGGGTCGGCGACGGTGGCGATGTCGGGGACCGAAGTGTCGACGCCGGGGGTGCAGGGGGTGTGCGTGCAGATGTCGTAGACGCTGCGGATGTCGATCACGCCGACACCCGCGCTCGCGAAGGCCTCCGCCTGTCCGGTCGGCACGGTGTCGAGAATGATGTTGGGCACCGGCTTCGGCTGAGTGGCCACGACGTAGGAGATCATCACGCCTTCGACCGGCGCCACGATCGGCATCAGCGTCCCGTTGGCCGGGTCGAGCATCCACAGGCTGTAGAGCGGCAGGGCGGTCTGCGCGTTGGGATTGGCGAGGCCGGCGGTGGTGCAGGGCATGATCGCCGGCGGCGTCTGCGTGGTATCGAGCAGCCGGCATTCCGACCAGCTGACGAGGATGCGGCCGGTGCCGTCGGCGAGCGGATACGCCGAGTTGAAGCGTCCGCCGGGCGAGGGGCCTGGAATCGTGTAGATGTTGTTGAGCGGTGTCGCCTGGATCTGCGCCGGGCCCGCGAGGCCGGCCCAGGCGGCGAGCGGCTGGGTGTTCTCGACGAAGTTGACGCCGTTGATCAGGGCCAGGTTGCCGCCGTCGTCGACGCCGGTGTACTGGCGGATGAGCGACATGACACCGCCGCCCTGGATCTCGTGCGGCTGCATGAACTCGACCACGGTCGGCGTGATGGTGCCCGGTGCCGGGGTGCCGGTCATGTGGCTGTTGGCGCCGTAGTAGAGCTCGACGTCGGTGCCGTCGGGGTTGACGGAGTAGAGCGACATGGCGTCGTGGCCCGGAGCGTGGTCCCAGTGGCTGTAGAGCACGCGCCCGCTCTGCAGCACGGTCGCCTGCTGGTCGTGGCTCGGGTTGAAGGTGATCTGATGGACATGGGTGCCGTCGGCGTTCATCACCTCGAGCACGAAGTCCGGCTGGGTTCCGCCCTGGTTGGCCGCCGAGTCCTCGTCGAGCGCGATGAACCCGGGCTTGTGCTCATCGAGCAGCACGCCTTGGGAGGTGTCCTGGCGCGAGGTCGAGAAGACGATGCGCCCGTCGGCGAGATAGTGCGGCGAGACGTCGTTGACGGTCGCCGGGTCGGGATCGATGGCGGGGTTGATCACCGGCGCCAGGGTGTCGGTGGTGATGATGTATTGCCAGATGCGCCAGGACGGCGGGTTCTTGGCCTGTTGATTCTTGGCGAGCGGGCCGCGCATGGCGAACACCACCCGCGTGCCGTCGGCCGAGACGTCGACGTCCTTGACGTCGTAGCGCGCGCCGGCCGTGACGCGCGCGGTGATGTTGGTCTCGACGGCGCTCGGCGAGGCGCTCTCGCGCATGTAGAGATCGGAGCCTGGGTCCAGGTCACGCAGGGTCCGCAGGTCGTCCTGCACCAGCACGCCGGCGGCGTTGGTCGGCACCGGGCGCTTCACGTAGAAGATCGGGTAGTCGACCGTGGCCGGGTCGCCCCCCTGGCTGTTGGCGATGTTGACGCTGCCGCTGCCGCCCGCGCCGTTGCCGGCACAGGCAGCCAGCGTGCCGGCGAGCACCGCCGCTGCCAGCGGCGCGCCCCGCCGCCAAACGCTTCCAACGGTCCCTAGACTGATCTGCACCTTGCACCACCGTTGTCGTACGCGCTCGCGCGCCACGAATGTAACGTAATTCACGATCCCACTATTACTTTCGCATGGCGGCATTACGTCACGGTACCGGCACGCGCCGCGTGTTCTGCTGAGCTCGAGCGCAGCACTGCCGCCCCAGATGCTACTGGTAGTCATTCGGGGCGGTGCCCGCCGTGACCTGCATCGCAGTTTGCGGCGCAATCATCCGCGCGTACCGGCCTGGCGCAAAACTGTCGGCGAGCAGCGACGTCAGCCGGTTGAGACATTCGGGGAAAGGGCCTGCGGGCCGTATAGTCGGCTCGCGCTTTGGGCATTTGCAGGGAGACGACGAGCGCCATGAACGTCATGACTACAGGCACAGGTCCGGGCCGCGCGCCGCGCGCCACGCTCACGGCGTGCGCGCTGTTGCTGCTCGCGCAGCCCTTCGCACCCGCCTTCGCGGGGCCCAACGAACAGGCCAAGCGCATGTACGAGCGCATCGCCGGTGTGCCGCCGTCGGCGGCCGAGCTGGCGCAGATGGCCAACGCCATCTGCGGCGGTGCGTGTGCGGCGGGCGCGGCGGGCGCTGCTCCCGGCAGCGCCGGCCTGGTACAGGCGGCGGCGGTGGCCACCAGCGCGCCGACCTTCTACAACGTCACGCTCAAGAATTTCTCCATGCCGTGGACCAACCGCAGCGCCACGGTGTTCTCGCCGCTCAACGACTACGTGGCGACGGTGATCGGCATGGTGCGCGACAACGTCGGGTTCAACACCGCGCTGTCGGCCGACATCCTCTACACCAGTAATGCCGCGGGACTGCCGGCGCCTTCGCCCGCCAACAACAACCACTATGCGACCGCGGAGCAGAACGGCGTCGATCTGATGTCGACCCTGGTCAAGGGCTCGCAGTCGGGTGTCTACGGCACCCCGTCTGCCGCGGTCGCCGGACTCATCACCACGCGCGGCGCGGCCTCGGCTTTCTTCATCAACGGCACCAACCGCGCGATGTTCCGCTTCACGATGATCAATCAGTTCTGCAACGACATGCCGACACTGATGGATACCACGCGCCCCTCGGACAAGATCCGCCAGGACGTGGCGCGCTCGCCGGGCGGTGACAGCCGCATCTTCCTCAACAACTGCGTCGGCTGTCACAGCGGCATGGATCCGATGGTGCAGGCGTTTGCCTACTACAACTTCGATGCGACCGCCGGGCAGATGGTCTACACCCCCGGGCAGGTGCAGGCGAAGTATCTGATCAACGCCACCAACTTCCCGTTCGGCTTCGTGACCCCTGACGACAGCTGGTCGAACCGCTGGCGCACCGGTCCCAACACGGTGCTCGGCTGGTCCGGCTCGCTGCCGGGCAGCGGCACCGGCGCCGCCTCGCTCGGACTGGAGCTCGCCTCGAGCGCCACGTTCGCGCAGTGTCAGGTCACCAAGGTGTTCCAGGCGGTGTGCTTCCGCGCGCCGGTGAGCAGCACCGATATGGCCACCGTCTCTTCGATCACTTCGAGCTTCACTTCCGGCGGCTACAACCTCAAGCAGGTGTTCCAGCAGACCGCTGCCGCCTGTCCGGGGTCCTAAGGGAGCGCCCAACATGCACAGCCGTCTGAGCAACGCCATGGAAACGATTCTCAACCGCCGCGCGCTCCAGGCCGCGGCCGTGGCCGCCACGCTGGCGGTCCTCGCCGCCTGCAGCTCCTCCGGGGGCGCGCCGACCGCGGTGAACCAGCCGCCCCCCGGCGGCACCATCCAGTCGTACACCGGGCCGCCGGCGCAGAACGCCGACATCCAGGCGTTCCAGGTCAACCTCTGGCAGAACATCATTCCCTCGAACCGCTGCGGTGGTTGCCACCACCAGGGCGGACAATCGCCGATGTTCGCGCGCTCCGATGACGTGAATCTGGCGTACCAGGCGGCGCTGCCGCTGGTGAATCTCACCAACCCCAGCCAGTCGGAGCTGGTACTGAAGGTCGGCGGCGGCCACAACTGCTGGGTGGCCGACCCCTCGGCCTGCGCCGCGACCATGCTGCAGTGGATCCAGAACTGGCTCGGCGCGGGCGCCTCGTCCACGACCCAGGTGGTGCTGGTGGCGCCGCCGGTGCAGGCGGCCGGCGGCGGCAAGCAGTTCCCCGCGGACCCGACCGTCGGCAATCCGAGCTACCAGGCGAGCGTCTATCCGCTGCTCACCAAGTTCTGCTCGGGCTGCCACAACCCGTCCTCGGCGAGCCCGCAGCAGCCGTATTTCGCCGATCCCAACAACATCGACGCCGCCTACGTCGCGGCGCAGCCCAAGATCGATCTCGCCCAGCCGAACCAGTCGCGCTTCTACGTGCGCCTGGCGAGCGAGTTCCATCACTGCTGGCCGACGGCGAGTTCGAACGGCGCACCCGATTGTCCGGGGAGCGCGGCGGCGATGCTGGCGCAGATCACCGCCTTCGCCAACGGCATCCCGATCACGCCCATCGATCCGACGCTGGTGGTGTCGAACGCGGTCTCTCTCACGCAGGGCACGATCGCCTCGAGCGGCAGCCGCTTCCAGGGATCCATGATCGCCCAGTACATGTTCGAGACCGGCCAGGGCTCGGTCGCCTATGACACGAGCGGCGTGACGCCGGAAGCGGACCTCACGCTCTCGGGCAACGTCAGCTGGGTGGGCGGCTGGGGCCTCATGTTCGGCATGGGAAGCTCCGCCCAGGCCTCGACCAGCTCGAGCGCCAAGCTCGCCAGCATGATCCAGGAATCGGGTGAGTACTCGATCGAGGCGTGGGCCGCGCCGGCCAACGTCACGCAGACCGCTGCCTGGCTCGTGAGCTACTCGGGCAGCAACACGACGCGCAACGTGACCCTGGGTCAGGCCGCCGATCAGTACGAGGGCTTCACCCGCTCGAGCGTCAGCGACACCAACGGCATGCCGGGGCTCGTCACCACGACGACCAACGGCGCGGCCCAGGCGGCGCTGCAGCACGTGGTGCTGACCTACGATCCGGTCAACGGCCAGAAGATCTACGTGAACGGTGTCTTCACCGGCGACGTGGATCCCTCCAAGGGCGGCTCGTTCGCCAACTGGGACAGCAGCTTCGCGCTGGTGCTCGGCAACGAGACCAGCGGGCAGCGCCAGTGGCAGGGCGTCCTCAAGATGGTCACCATCTACAACACCGCGCTCACCCAGGCGCAGATCACCCAGAACTTCAAGGCCGGCGTCGGCCAGAAGTACTACCTGCTGTTCGGCGTGAGCTCGCTCACCGGCGTCAACCAGTCGTACATCATGTTCACCGCCAGCCAGTACGACAGTTACAGCTACCTGTTCTACAACCCGGCCTTCATCAGCCTGGATCCGAAGGCGACGATTCCGGCGAGCCTGCCGCTCGCCGGCATGCGCATCGGTGTGAACGGGCTGCTGGCGCCGTCGGCGCAGTCGTTCGCCACGCTCAATACCAGCATCAGCAGCAGCGCCTACAACGCGACCACCGGCCAGCCGCTGTCGCCGCTCGGCACGGTGATCCCGGTGTCGCTCGGCGCGGCCAACGACCTGTTCTTCCTGTCGTTCGACGTGCTCGGCACCAACACGCATACCTTCGTCGATCCGCCGGGGATCCCGACGCCGCCGGTGCCCAACAACACCCCGGTGCCGGACTACGGTATCGCGACTTACGAGCGCGTCAACCTGAGCTTCTCGCGCCTCACCGGGGTGCCGATCACCGACCAGGTGGTGCAGACGCTCTACATGAGCTCGCAGCAGGCGATGCCGGCGACGCCGCTCATCTCGGCGTTCGTCCCCTCGGCGCAGACCGCGATCTCCGGCCTGGCCAACGCCTACTGCGGCGAGCTGCTGGCGAGCTCCAGTGCGCGCGATGCCTTCTTCGGCACCGGGCTCGATGGCAGCCTCAACGCCAGTGCCTCGGGCTTCTTCGGTGCGAGCGGCAGCCCGCAGCGCGCCATCGTCATCAACGGGCTCGTGACTGCTGTCGGCTCGACCGCCGCGCCGCAGATGGCGAGCGCCGTCGGCGCCGAGGTGGATGCCCTGATCACGCGCGTGCCGCAGATCAATGCCGCCGCGACCGTGACGCAGGCGACCGTGGCGGCCTGTACCGCCACGCTGGCGAGTGCCGCCGTGACCCTGCAGTAAAAGGATTTGAGAGGTAACTCAAGATGCTGATCCGCAAGCGTCCCCCGAAGCCGACCCCGCCCGGCACTCCGTTACTGCACGAGAACCACCCGCGCCCGGTGACGCGCCGCGATTTCCTCGCGGCCGGCATGATCGGCGCCCAGGGCATGGTGCTCGGATCCGCCTGGCTCGGCTCGCTCCTCAAGGCGCAGGCCGCGCGCGCCGGCGGGCTCGACGCCGACATCCAGGCGCTGCTCGGCACCGGGCAGTGCAACATCCCGTCCGGCTCGGGCTCGCTGCCCTTCATCGTGTTCGACCTCGCGGGCGGGGCGAATCTGGTCGGCTCGGAGGCGCTGGTCGGCGTGCAGGGCGGCCAGGCGAACTTCCTCTCGACCGCCGGCTACGGCAAGCTCGGCGTGCCCGGCAACATGGTGCCGACGGTCTCCAGCACCTTCGTCTCGAGCGCGCTCGGACTCCTGTGGCATTCGGACGGCGCGATCCTGCGCGGCATCCTCACCAAGGCCTCGGCCGCGACCCAGGCCAACATCAACGGCGCGGTGATCCCGGCGATGTCGCAGAACGACACGCAGTCGAACACCACCAACCCGATCTACGGCATCGCCGAGGCCGGCGCCAAGGGCACGGTGGTCAACCTGGTCGGCACTGATTCCTCGGTGTCGGGCGGCAACTCGCAGGCGCTCATGTACACCGTGCGGCCGTCGCTTCAGCCGACCACGATTCAGCGGCCGGCGGATGCGATTGCGCTCGCGCCGGTACCGCCGGGCGGCGGTGCACCCGATCCGCTCGCGATCGCCGAGCTCGAGTCGGAGGCCCGCATCAGCAGCGGCACTGCGGCTTACCAGGGGGCGGGCTCGTCGGGCAGCGAGTTCACCGGCGCGCTCAGCAACCCGAGCGGCTCCACCCCGGGCGTGCAGCTCATCCCCGGCGGCGGCAGCGCGGACGCGGCGCTCAAGAACCAGGTGCGCTGCGCCTACGTGCAGGCGTCCAACACCGCCAACATCTTCGCGGCCGGCCCCGCCGGGCTCGATCCGACCCAGGATCCGCTCATCGTCGGCGGCACGACGCCGATCTTCACCGCGGCCGACTTCCAGAGCCAGGACGTGCAGATGACCGCCTCGGTCATGAAGCTCGTCATCGACGGCTACGCCGGTGCGGGCACGATCTCCATGGGCGGCTACGATTATCACGACGGCACGCGCGCCACCGGCGAGGGCAAGAACTTCACCGCCGGGCAGATGATCGGCGCGGTGCTCGAGTACGCCGCGCGCAAAGGCACGCCGGTGATGATCCAGATCATGAGCGACGGCTCGCTCAACTCCAACAGCACGGTGGACACCAGCGCCGCCGGCCGCGACAAGCTCGGCTGGCAGGGCGACAACTCCTCGGTGGCGGCCACGGTGTTCCTGGTGTTCAGCCCCAACGGCCGCCCGGTGCTGCGCAACGGCGTCGCCGGCCAGCAGATCGGCTACTTCAGCTCCGACGGCTCGGTGGTCTCGAGCTCGAGCCCCGCGGCCAACTCGATCAACCAGATCCCGGAGCTCATCATGCTCAACTACATGGGCCTGATGGGTACGGACGCACAGTTCGCGACGCTCTTCCCGATGCAGGGACTGGGGCCGACCGCGTCGCTCGCGGCCATGACGGTGTTCCAGCCGATCATCTAGACGCGGGGGCGCCGCCTCACGGGGCGGCGCTCGAGCGCATCGGGGGCGGCACCTGTCGCCGGGCGACGACTACACGCCGGGCCGCGATGCGGCGCCGCGAAGCCAATTTCGCGCGCCGCTTCGTTGACAGTCTCGACCGCGCTGTGCGAGGGTTCCCGCGCTTGCGCGCAGCTCGGCTTCACAGCCCGAAGGATCTTCTTTTGAGCTTGCAACGACCCGACGGTCCGGCGGCGCGTGACCGCCGGTCACGCGTGCGGGTAGTCCTCAAGTGTGCGGCGGTGGTGCTGCTGGGCGCCGGCACGGGCGCGCTCGCGCAGCGCGGCTACGGCCTGCTCACGCATGCGGCCCCGGATTTCACCCTGCACGCCGTCGCCGGCGGCAACGTGCGCCTCTCGGAGCATCGCGGCCAGGTCGTGGTCCTGTCTTTCTGGAGCAGCGGCTGCGGCACCTGCCGCCGCCAGCTCGACGCCCTCGACCGGAGTCTCGCCACCTACCGCTCCGCCGGGCTCGAGGTCTACGGGGTGGGCGTGGATGACGTCCCGGCACGCGCGGCCGAGTTCGCGCGCGGCACCTCGGTCACCTTCCCGATGCTGCTCGACCCGGACAAGGCGGTGGGCCGCGCCTACCAGGTGGACAATCTGCCGATGACCGTGCTGATCGATCGCAGCGGCACCGTCCGCAACGTGCTGCGCGACTTCAGCGCCAAGAGCGACGACATTTACCTGCAGCAGTTGCGGGTTCTGCTGAACGAATGATCGGAACGAACATGCCCGATGCTTCCACGACTCGCGGCTGCGGCAGTGCGCTGAGCGCCTTGAGAAGCGCAGCCGCGGCACTCGCCCTAGGCCTGCTCGGCGCCGCGCAGGCCGCCGCCGCCGCGCCACCGCCGGCTCCCGCGCCCGCCGCCGCGACGCTGCCGGCCCCCCCGGAGGCCCCGGCGCCGGCGCCCGCCGAGCCCGCGACCGACACGCGCGCTCTCGATGAGCAGGTGCAGGGACTGAAGAAGGACGTGGTCGATCTCAACCGCGACCTCTTCATCCTCGAGGAGGAGCTGCTGTTCCCCGCCAACACCCAGGTGGCGGTGTTCCTGGCGGTCGACGTGGGCGATTTCTTCGCGCTCGATTCGGTGCAGCTGAAGATCGACAACAAGCAGGTCATCGACTACCTGTACACGCCGCGTGAGGTAGAGGCGCTCCTCAAGGGCGGCGTGCAGCGGCTCTACCTCGGCAACCTCAAGGTCGGCCAGCACGAGCTGGTCGCCTTCTTCAACGGCAAGGGCCCCCACGAACGGCCTTACAAGCGCGGCGCCTCGATCAAGTTCGAGAAGGGTATCGGGGCGAAGTACCTCGAGCTCAGGATCAACGACCGGCAGCGAAAGGCCCAGCCGGAGTTCGAGATCAAGGATTGGGAATAGCGCGCGCCATGACCCGCCGGTTCGCGCGCGTGCTTCTCGCCGGACTCGTCCTGGCACTCGTCGCCGGGCCGGCGCTCGCGCGGCGTCACGATCCGGAGAAGCTTCCCGAGATCCGCGTCCGCGACCTGCATTACGGCGACGCGCTCTTCTATTACTACCAGCACGATGACTTCGAGGCGCTCACGCGCCTCGCCGCCTACGACCACTGGAACCGCATGCCGCACCACGAGGCGGACGCGCAGCTGCTCATGGGAGGCCTGTACCTCGCGCTCGGCATGCACAACGAGGCGGGCCAGCGCTTCGAGGCGCTGCTGAAGGATCCGGTGCCGAGCGGCGTGCGCAACGTCGCCTGGTTCTACCTGGCGCAGGTGTGGTACGCGCGCGGCTATCTCGACAAGGCGGGGATGGCGCTGGCGCGCGTCAACGGCCGCATGTCGCCGGAGCTCGAGTCGCAGAAGGAGCTGCTGCTCGGCAACGTGCTCATCCACCAGGGCAAGTACGACGAGGCCATACGCCTGCTGTCCGTCTGGCGCGGCACCTACAACTGGTCGGCCTACGCCCGCTTCAACTTAGGTGTCGCCCTCGCGCGCAGCAACCGTCTCGCGGACGCCGATCCGTTCCTCACCGGGGTCGGCACGATGGTCGCGGGCACCGAGGAGCAGCGGGCTCTCAAGGACCGCGCCAACCTCGCGCTCGGCTTCGCCTACCTGCAGGGGAACGAGCCCGCCAAGGCGCTGCCGGCCCTGCAGCGGGTGCGGCTCAACGGCCCGTACTCCAACAAGGCCCTGCTCGGCACCGGCTGGGCCCAGGCCGCGCTCGGCGACTACCAGGGGGCGCTCGGCCCCTGGATGGAGCTGCGCAGCCGCAACGTGCTGGATGCGGCGGTGCAGGAGTCCTATCTCGCCGTGCCGTACGCCTTCGGCAGGCTCAACGCCAACGCGCAGTCCGCCGAGTACTACGAGACCGCGGTGGAATCCTTCCAGGCCGAGAACGGCCGGCTGGATGCCGCCATCGTCCGCATCGAGCAGGGCGACATGCTCAAGAGCGTGCTGCAGAGCGGCCGCAAGGGCGGCGAGACCTTCGGCTGGTTCTGGCAGCTGAGGAATCTGCCGGACGCCCCGGAGTCGCGCTACCTCTATACGGTGCTCGCCGGCAACGACTTTCAGGAGGGCCTGAAGAACTATCGCGACCTGGTGCACATGAGCGACCTGATGGAGCGCGGCGGCTACGACATGGAGGCCTTCGGCGACATGATCGAGACCCGCGAGCGCGCCTACGCCCAGCGGTTGCCGAAAGTCGACGCGCTGCTCGGCTCAGGCGCGGTCACGCAGCTGCAGCAGCGCAATGTCGAGCTCGCCGGCCGGCTGCAGACGGTCGAGGCGCGGCGCGACGTCGCCGCGCTCGGCACCGACACCGAGCGAGAGCAGTGGGCGCGCATCCAGCGGATCGAGGCCGCGCTCACCGGCGCACCCGACACTCCCGAGAACGGCGACCTGCGCGAGCGGCTGGCGCTCGTGAAGGGCGTGCTGTTTTTCCGGCTGAACGACGCCTACAGCGCGCGGCTGTGGGAGGAGCATCGCTCGCTCAAGGACCTGAACCTCGCGTTGCACGAGGCGCAGAGCCGCTGGATCCGCGTCGAGCAGGCGCGGCGCGCCGTGCCGACCAATACCGGCGAGTTCGCGACGCGCGTCGCGGCACTGCGCGTGCGCATCGATGCGCTCGCGACCCGTCTCGCCGCCACCGAGCAGCGCCAGTCCGACTACCTGGCGCGGGTCGCCGTCGATGAGCTCGAGGACCAGAAATCGCGCCTCGACACTTATCAGGTCCAGGCGCGCTTTGCGCTCGCCGGCATGTACGATCGCGCGGCCAACGCTTCCGCGGCTCCCGCCAAGGCTCCGGAGGCCCAGCAGAAGGGCGCGGAGCAGGAGCCGCCGGCGGAAGCTCCGGCGCCTGAGGCGCCGCCGTCCGAGGCGGCACCGGCCGAAACGCCGCCGGCCGAAACGCCGGCGCCCGCAGCTCAACCGCCGCAAGCGCCGGGCAGCCCGACTCCCCAGGCCGCGGCGCCGCCGGCCGAGGCGCCGCCCGCCAGTACTCCGGAGCCACCGCGGTGACCGGGCGTGCGCGGACCACACTGCTGGCGCTGACCCTGGCAGCGGTGTCGCTGCCTCTCTCGGCGCAGTCGCCACCGCCCGCGGGCACCATCGGCGATCTCAAGTCGCGCTCCGTCGAAGTGCGCCGCGACGCCCCCGCGAGTCCGAGTGTCGAGAAAGCGATGGAGAACTACCGCCGCTTCCTGCAGCTGCAGAACACCGACCCCAAGCTGCGCGCGGAGGCGATGCGCCGACTCGGCGACCTGAACCTGGACGCAGGCGAGCTGTCGCGCATGGAGCAGGAGGTGACTGCGCAGGATCTGCAGGGCTCCGAGGCCATCCGGCTCTACACGACGCTCCTCAAGGCCTATCCGGACTATGCGCGCAACGACCAGGTGCTCTACCAGCTGGCGCGCGCCTACGAGGTGACCGGCCAGGCCGATCCGGCGCTCAACACGCTCGACCAGATCGTGCAGCGCTATCCCAATACCCCGCAGCTCGCCGAGGTGCAGTTCCGGCGCGGCGAGCTGCTGTTCTCCGCCAAGCGCTATCCGGAGGCCGAGCGGGCCTACGCAGCGTCGATCGCCCGCGGCTCCTCGTCCGGCTTCTATCAGCAGAGCCTCTACAAGCACGGCTGGTCGCTGTTCAAGGAGTCGCGCACCGAGGAGAGCCTGCCGTCCTTCGGCAAGGTGCTCGATCACGAGCTCGGCACCAGCGGCAAGGGCCGCGCAGTCGAGAGCCTGCGGCGCGCCGACCGCGAGCTGGTCGAGGACACGCTGCGCGTCATGAGCATCACCTTCTCCTACAACGAAGGCGCGCAGACGCTCGAGCAGTACGTGCACCGCAACGGCGAGCGTCCGTACACCTATCTGCTGTACCAGCGGCTCGGCGATCTGTACGTCGACAAGCAGCGCTATCAGGACGCCGCCACCACCTACCGCGCCTACGTGGCGCTCGATCCTTACAGCGATCAGGCGCCCAACCTCGCCATGTCGGCCATCGAGGCCTACGGCAAGGGCGGGTTCAGTCAGCTGGTGCTGGATGGCAAGCACGAGTTCGTCGAGCGCTACAACTTCGATTCGCCCTACTGGAAGACCCGCACCAAGGCGGCCAACCCCAAGGTGGTGGCGGAGCTCAAGACCAACCTGAAGGACGTCGCCACTTACTTCCACGCCAACGCGCAGAAGAGCGGCCGCACCTCGGACTACGAGGAGGCGGCACGCTGGTATCGCTCGTACCTCAAGTCCTTCCCCGGCGATCCGGATTCGGCCGCGACCAACTACCTGCTGGCCGAGACGCTGTTCGCGAGCCGCCACTACGAGGAGGCGGCCACCGAGTACGCGCACACCGCCTACGAGTATCCGCGCAACGACAAGTCGGCCACCGCGGCCTACGCGGGGCTGGTTTCCTATCAGAAGGGCGAGGAGGGTCTCGCCGGCGCTGACAAGGACGCCTGGCACAGGCGCTCCACCGACGCCGGGGTGAAGTTCGCGCAGACTTTTCCTGAGCATCCCGACAGCGCCGGTGTGCTGACGCGCGCGGCGGAGGACATCTTCGCCGCCGGCGACCGGCCGCGCGCCATCAGCGTCGCCCAGATGCTGCTCGCGCGGCAGCCGCCGGTCGACGCCGCCAAGCAGCGCATCGCCTGGACCATCATCGCGCAGTCGCATTTCGATCAGGGCGATTACGCGCAGGCCGAGCCTGCCTACGTGCAGGCGCGCTCACTCGCCGGCAGCGACGACAAGATGCGCACCGATCTCACCGAGCGCCTGGCGGCGTCGGTCTACAAGCAGGGCGAGGCGAAGCAGAAGGCCGGCGATGGCGCGGGGGCGGTCGAGGACTATCTGCGTGTCGCGCGCGTAGCGCCCGATTCCAAGATCCGCTCCAACGCCGAGTACGACGCCGCGGCGCAGCTCATCCAGCTGAAGAGCTGGGACCGCGCCATCGGAGTCCTCGAAGGCTTCCGGCGCAATTTTCCCGCGAGCCCGCTCGCGGCCGACGTGACGCGCAAGCTGGCCGTCGCCTACAGCGAAGCCAACCGCCCGGGCGAGGCGGCGGCGGAGTTCGAGCGCATCGCCGCGAGTCCGGCCGAGGACCGGGCGGTGCGGCGCGAGGCGCAGATGCAGTCCGCCGATCTCTACGCCAGGGCCGGCAACACTCCCAAGGCGGTCGCGATGCTCGAGCAGTTCGTCGCCGCCAACCCGACGCCGGTGTCGGACGCCGTCGAGGCGCGCCAGCGGCTCGCCGACTACGCCGCCAAGGCGGGCGATGGCGCGCGGCGTGATCGCTGGTACCGGGAGATCATCGCGGCCGACGCGCAGGCGGGGGCGCAGCGCACCGAGCGCACACACTACCTGGCGGCGAAGGCGCAACTGACGCTCGCGGCTCCGGCGCGCGATGCCTTCCGCGCCGTGCGCCTGACCGCGCCGCTGAAGAAGAGCCTGGTGGAGAAACGGCGGGCGCTGGAAGCGGCGATGGATGGCTACAAGGCGGCGGCCGACTACCAGGTCGCGGAGGTCACCACGGCCGCGACCTACGAGATGGCCGAGCTCTACCGCACCCTGGCGCACGACGTCATGAATTCCGACCGTCCATCGAACCTCAAGGGCGATGCGCTGGAGGAGTACAACTCGCTGCTCGAGGAGCAGGTGTTCCCCTTCGAGGAGCAGGCGATCAAGGCGCACGAGCTCAATGCCGCGCGCGCCAAGGACGGCCTGTACGATGAATGGATCCGCAAGAGCTTCGCGGCGCTCGCCGAGTTGAAGCCCGCCCGCTACGGCAAGACGGAGTTGACCGAAGATGTGGTCGCAAGGCTCGAGTAAGCGCGCCGCCGCGCGCTTGCGCGTCCTGACGCGGGCAGCGCGACCGGCGTTGGCCGCGCTGCTGCTCGCAGGGTGCCACTCGGCGCCCCCGCAGCCCGAGCGCCCCGTGGCTCCGGTGCCGGTGCCGGCCGCACCAGCGAAGCCGGCGCCCGCCGCGTCGGCTCCGCCGCCTGCGACACGCGCTGCGACCCCGGCGCCCGCCACGGCGCCTCCGGGCGCGGCCACCAAGCCCTCCGCGGCCGCCAAGCCCGCCGCGGCGCCGGGCACCGCTGCCGGCGCAGCTGCAGGGGCTGGGGCGGTTGCCGGCGTCCCGGTTCGCCCCGAGGTGCCGCCCGCTGCGCGTACCGACTTCGCACGCGCGGTGGGCTACATGCGTGCCGGCAACGCGACCGAGGCCGAGCTCGGCTTCAAGCAGATCGCGCTCGAGTACCCGCAGTTCGCGGCCCCGTTGGTGAACCTGGGGATCCTCTATCGCAAGAACGGGCGGCTCGATGACTCCGAGCAGGCACTGAAGAGCGCAGTGGAGCACGAGAGCGCGAGCGCCGTCGCCTGGACCGAGCTCGGCGTCACGCAGAGAATGCGCGGCGAGTTCAAGGATGCGGCGGCCTCCTACGAACAGGCCATCGCCGCCGACCCCGAGTTCGCCGCCGCATGGCGCAACCTCGGTGTGGTATCTGACCTCTATCTCGGAGATCCCCAGCGGGCGCTCACCGCGCTCAGCCGCTACCAGGAGCTGACACACGAGGAGAAGCCGGTGAGCAGCTGGATCGCGGAGCTGCGCCAGCGGCTCGGCATGCCGCCGGTGAAGCGCCCCGAGGCCGCGCCGGAGAAGCCGGCCGCGGAGCCGGCTACCGTCCCGGCGACGGCGCCGGGCGAGTCGCCCGCGGCCGCTCCCGCGACCGCACCGGGAACCACACCGGCCATGACACCGCCCAAGGGAGTCTGATCATGCGCACCGTCCTCATGCTGCTCGCTGCGATGGCCTGCGCAAGCGCGCAGGCCCAGCAGAGCCCCGCTACCGCGCCCGCAGGCAAGCCGCCGGCGGCTGCGCCCTCGCCGGATCAGCTCGAGCCCGCCGTGGACACGACCGCCGCTACGACGCCGGATGCGGCGCCGGCGCGTGCCTCCGCCGCAGCGTCCGCAGCGCGCCTGACGCCAAAGAGCGACAAGGCTCCGGCGGCCGGCTCTGCGGGCGCCAGGCCCGCGGCCGCCGCGGCCAATGCCCCGGACTCCGCCAAGCCCGGCACGCGCGGCGCCAAGGGGCCCGACCGGGTGGAGCTCGAGACGACCGAGATCACCGGCAACCGCGAGCTCCCCAAGGTGTTGTACATCGTTCCGTGGAAGCGCTCCGATCTCGGGGATCTGGTCGGCAAGCCCGCCAACAGCCTGCTCGACGAGGTGCTGCAGCCGATAGATCGCGACGTGTTCCTGCGCCAGAATCGTTATTACGATGCCCTGAAGCCCGATGCGGCGGGCCCCAGGGCGGGCACAGTGCCGGGTTCCGGCGACAAGCCCTGAGGGGGGCAGTGGGGCCCTTTCAGGATGAGAGCTGGATCGCAGTTTTTTGGGCATATGTCATTCAGTTTTCACATGCTTGCTTCCCCATGTGTGTGAGGGTTTCTTGACCGGGAGAGTCAGATGCAGATCTGGAATCTGATCGTGCGTTTCTTTCAGGGCGGCGGGGACTTCATGTACCCGATCGCCATCGTGTTCGTGTTCGGACTGGCCATCGCCATCGAGCGCTGGATCTATCTCGCGGCCACCGCGGCGCGCAATCGCGGCCTGTGGAACGAGATCGTACCGCTGCTCTCGCAGGGCAACTTTCGCGGCGTCGCGCAGCTGACCTCGAAATCGTCCTCGGCCATCGGCCACATCCTCAATTACGGCCTGGCGCGCATCACCTCGGCCCGCCGGCGCGATGACATCGAGAAGGCGATGGAGGAGAGCCTGATGGAGGTCGTGCCCAAGCTCGAGAAGCGCACGCACTATCTGGCCACCTTCGCCAATCTGGCGACGCTGCTGGGACTGCTCGGCACCGTGATGGGCCTGATTCGCGCCTTCGCCGCGGTGGCGACCGTCAACCCGGCGGAGAAGGCCAACCTGCTCTCGGCCAGCATCTCGGTGGCGATGAACTGCACCGCCTTCGGCCTGATGACGGCGGTGCCGCTGCTGTTCATTCACGCCTGGCTGCAGACCAAGACCACCGACGTGATCGACAGCCTGGAGATGGCGTCGGTGAAGTTCCTCAACGCCATCACCGAGCGGCAGACGGCGCCCGCGGCGGCCTGAGCCGCAGCGCCCGCGCGTCCCCGACGGCCGAAGCAACCGCATGCGCCGCTCTTATCAGATCCGCAAGCTGGAGCGCCACTCGCGCAAGCCGGCCGAGCTGCTGCTCGTGCCGATGATCGACATCTTCACCGTGTTGGTTACCTTCCTGCTGATGACCGCGGTGTTCTCCCGCACCGTGATCCTGCAGCTGAATCTGCCGCCGCCCAACACGACGTGGCAGGAGCCGCCGCAGGGGCTGCAGCTCGAGGTGATGGTGCGCAAGGACCTGCTGCAGGTCGCCGACCGCAACACCGGGCCGCTGGCCACGTTTCCCAACATTGCCAGCGGCTACGACTACGACGACCTGACCGAGTACCTGAAGCGCGTCAAGGCCAAGTTTCCCGACAAGACCGACGCCAGCATCCTGCTCGAGCCCGACACGTCCTATGACACGCTGGTGCAGGTCATGGACCGGGTGCGGGTGTTCGAGGTGGGGCAGGGCATGACTACCGTGCAGGCGGAGCTGTTCCCCGACATCTCGATCGGCGATGCGCCCTCGACCACCGAGGCGCCGGCAGGAGCCGCTCCGGTCGCCGCAGCGCCCGCGGCCACCGCGCCGCGGGCCGCCAAAGGCGGAGGCCACTCATGAGCATGTCGAACCGCGCCCGGCGCATGGCGCAGCATCACCTGCGGCACAAGGCGGATGCGCAGCTCAACCTCATCCCGCTCATCGACATCCTGTCGGTGATGGTGGCGTTCCTGCTGGTGTACTCGACCGAGGTCGAGGTGATCCAGAATTCCAAGGGCATCGAGATCCCGCAGTCGATCGCGGAGACGGCGCCGAAGCAGTCGGTGGTGGTGATGATCACCCACGACGACCTGTTCGTGCAGGGGGAGTACATCGCGACGGTGAAGGAGATCCAGGCCTCGCCGGCGGCGCTGATCGCGCCGCTCAGCGCCGCCCTCAAGCGTCCGATGCTGGTGGGCCAGACCGTCAGCGAGCAGGAGGTCTCGCAGCGCGAGATCACCATCATGGCGGACAAGTCGCTCCCCTACGAGGTGCTCAAGCGCGTCATGGCCACCTGCACCGATGCGGACTACGGCCGCATCTCGCTCGCGGTCATCCAGAAGGAAAAGCCGGTGGCTCCCGGCCAGTACAAGCCGGTGTAGAGACCTCATGCTGCTCGCGCCCTATTACCGCGAATTCGAGCTGCCCTGGGAGGGCGATGAGGAGGCGAACGAACGCT
>DASPOP010000140.1:0-5126 GCA_035625955.1 Steroidobacteraceae bacterium
GTCTGCCGTCACCGTGGTGACGATGTCGGCGCCGGCCACCGCGGCGGCCGTCGAGCCACAGCGCAGCACTTCGAGGCCGGGCAGGCGGAGCCTCGCGAGGTTGCGCACCAGCTTCTCGGTCGCGAGGGAATCGGTGTCGTAGAGGCGCAGCTCGCGGATGCCGAGCAGGTGGTGGAACGCGATGGTCTGAAACTCGCTCTGTGCGCCGTTGCCGATCAGCGCCATCACGCGGCTGCCGGGCCGGGCCATGCGGCGCGCGGCGAGCACCGAGGTGGCCGCGGTGCGCAGCGCCGTGGTGAGCGTCAGCTCCGACAGCAGCAGCGGATAGCCCGTCTGAACGTCGGCGAGCACGCCGAAGGCCGTCACGGTGAGCAGTCCCACCGCCGTGTTCTTCGGATGCCCGTTCACGTACTTGAAGGCATAGAGCCGCCCGTCCGAGGCGGGCATGAGCTCGATGACGCCGACGCTCGAGTGGCTCGCATGGCGGGGCGACTTCTCGAACTCGCTCCAGCGCAGGAAGTCGCTCTCGATTTCGCGCGCCAGCTCCTCGATGAAACGCGCCGTGCCCCGGCGGGACACCAGCTCCTGGATACGCTCGATACCGATGAAATCGACCATGACTGCTCTCCCAACCCGCCTCCGGGACCTCCCGGACGTCGGCCGCTTCGAGACATGGTCGGGCTCGCGCGAACCAAAAGAAAGACAGAATGCTGTACAGAAGTTGTAGCTTCATGATCAAAACGACAACAACTATTGGCGATATGTGCTAATCTGAGGACCGGATGGATGACATCGACCGACAGCTGATCGGGCTGCTGCGCAACGACGCCCGCGCCTCGGTCGCCTCCCTCGCCAAGGCGCTCGGAGTCGCCCGGGGCACCGTGCAGAACCGCATGGCGCGGCTTACCGCCAACGGCAGCATCGTGGGCTACACCGTGCGCCTGAAGCCCGACGTCGAAGAGCAGCGCATGCGCGCCTTCATGACCGTCGCGGTCGAGGGCAACCAGGTCGATGCCGTGATCCGCTCGCTGCGCGGCGAGCCGGCCGTGGCGGCGCTCTACAGCACCAACGGCCGCTGGGACATCGTCGCCGAGCTGCGCGCCGACAGCCTCGAGGGTTTCGATCGCGTGCTCGCCCGCATCCGCCTGATCGAGGGAATCTCGCAGACCGAGACGAGCCTGCTGCTCTCGACGTTCAAGTTCTAAAAGAGCGCCAGCCAGTCGCGCCGGCGATCGCCGTAAGCGACGAAAAACGGGTTGAGGAGCCCCTCGCGCGTGTTGTACCTGAGCGGCCGGCCGTCGAGCTCGACCACCGTGCCGCCCGCGGCGACGGCCACCGCATGCCCCGCCGCCGTATCCCACTCGCTGGTCGGCCCGAGGCGCGGATAGATGTCGGCGGCGCCCTCGGCGATCAGACAGAACTTGAGCGAGCTGCCGACGGCTTTGAGCTCGTGCCGGCCGACGCGCGCGAGGAACGCATCGAGCGAGTCGCCGCGATGGGAGCGGCTGCCGACGACCCGCACCGGATCCGCGGCACGCGTCGCCGCGTGCAGCGCCTCGGCCGGCGCGCCGCCCGCCTCGCGCCAGGCACCCTCTCCCGGAATGCCGCGGTAGGTGGTGTCGCTCACCGGCACGTGCACCACCCCGAGCACCGGCGCGTGCGCCTCGATGAGCGCGATGTTGACGGTGAATTCGCCGTTGCGCGAGAGGAACTCGCGCGTGCCGTCGAGCGGATCCACCAGCCAGTGCCGCGCCCAGCGCGAGCGTTCGGCCCAGGGGGGCCGGGCCGCCTCCTCCGACAGCACCGGAACCTCGGGCGTCAGCGCCGCGAGCGCGCTCACGATCAGCCGGTGCGAGCGCAGGTCGGCCGCCGTGAGCGGCGAGTCGTCCTGCTTCAGTGTCGGCGCGGCGTCGCCCTGGGCGTACACCTCGAGGATCTCGCGCCCCGCCGCCCGCGCGATCGCGGCCACGCGCCCGGCGAGGGCGAGAGGCGCCTCGCTCATGCCGGCCCCGTGACTCCCGCCGCCTCGAGGCGCGCCAGCACCAGATCGGCGGCCTCCTCGGCGCTGAGCCTGCTCGTGTCGATGCGGATCTCCGGTTGCTCCGGCGTCTCGTAGGGCGAATCGATGCCGGTGAAGTTCTTGAGCGCACCAAGGCGCGCCTTGCGGTAGAGCCCCTTGACATCGCGGCCCTCGGCCACGGCGAGCGGGGTGTCGACGAACACCTCGAAGAATTCGCCCGGCTCGAACAGGCCGCGCGCCATGCGCCGCTCGGCGCGGAACGGCGAGATGAACGACACCAGCACGATCAGCCCCGCATCGACCATGAGGCGCGAGACCTCCGCCACGCGGCGGATGTTCTCGACCCGATCCTGCGCGGCGAACCCCAGGTCCTTGTTGAGGCCGTGGCGCACGTTGTCGCCGTCGAGGAGGTAGGTGTGGCGCCCCTGTGCGGCGAGCTGTTTCTCGATGCGGTTGGCGATGGTCGACTTGCCGGCGCCCGAGAGCCCCGTCAGCCACAGGACGCAGGCCTTCTGGCCTTTCTGCCGCGCGCGCAGCTTCTTGTCGACATCGAGCGCCTGCCAGTGGACGTTCTGCGAGCGGCGCAGCGCGAAGTGGATGAGGCCGGCACCCACGGTGCCGTTGCTGATGCGGTCGATGAGGATGAAACCGCCCAGGGCGCGATTGTCCGCGTAGGGCTCGAAGACGATCGGCTGGTCGAGCTCGAGCTCGCACACGCCGATGTCGTTGAGCTCGAGCCGCTCGGCGGCGGTGTGCTCGAGCGTATTGACGTTGATCTTGTGCTTGAGGGGGGACACCGTGGCCGAGACGGTGCGGGCCCCCGACTTCATGAGATACGCGCGCCCCTGCAGCATCGGCGCGTCGTCCAGCCACACGATCGTGGCCTCGAACTGGCCGGCGACCTGCGGGGCGGCAGCGGCGGCCGCGATGACATCGCCCCGGCCGACGTCGAGCTCCGTGCCGAGGGTGAGCGTGACCGACTGGCCCGCGGTTGCCGCCTCGAGGTCTCCGCCTGCGGTCACGATACGCGCCACCTCGGCTTCGCGCCCCGAGGGCAGAATGCGCACCCGATCGCCCGGGCGGACGCTGCCGCTGACGATCCGGCCGCAGAAGCCGCGGAAATCCCCGTTCGGGCGGTTCACCCACTGCACCGGCAGGCGGAACGGCTGGCCCGCGAGCCGCGCGTCCACCTCGACGCTCTCGAGGTGCTCGATGAGCGTCGGGCCCTTGAACCACGGCATGCGGGCGCCGTGCTGCGTCACGTTGTCGCCGTACACCGCCGAGAGCGGAATGGGCGTGATCTGCGTGAGTCCGATCTGCACGCCGAAGGCGCGGTACGCCGCCACGATCGTCTCGAACACCGTCCGCTCATAGCCCACCAGGTCCATCTTGTTGACCGCGAGCACCACCTGCGAGATGCCGAGGAGGCGCGCGAGATAGCTGTGGCGGCGCGTCTGCGTGAGCACGCCCTTGCGGGCGTCGACCAGGATCACCGCGAGATCCGCGTTCGAGGCACCGGTCACCATGTTGCGCGTGTACTGCTCGTGTCCGGGCGTGTCGGCGACGATGAATTTGCGCTTGCCGGTGGCGAAGTAGCGGTAGGCGACGTCGATGGTGATGCCCTGCTCGCGCTCGGCCGTGAGGCCGTCGACGAGCAGCGCCAGGTCGAGCTCGCTGCCGCGGGTGCCGAAGCGGCGCGTGTCCTCGTCGAGCGCGGCGAGCTGGTCGTCGAAGACCACCTTGGATTCGTACAGCAGCCTGCCGATCAGGGTCGACTTGCCGTCATCGACCGAGCCGCAGGTGATGAAGCGCAGCAGGCTCAGGCGGTCGTGCGCCTTGAGGTAGGCGCCGATGTCGCGCACCGCCGCAGGGCTTGGGCGCCGCGCCATCAGAAATAGCCCTCGAGCTTCTTGGTCTCCATGGAGCCGGCCGCGTCGCGGTCGATGACGCGTCCCTGACGCTCCGAGGTCCGGGTCGAGAGCATCTCGGCGATGACGCCCTCGACCGTGTCCGCGCTGCTTTCGACGGCGCCGGTGAGCGGATAACAGCCGAGCGTGCGGAAACGCACTTTCCTGAGCTGCGGCCGCTCGCCGGGTCTCAGCGGCAGCCGCTCATCGTCCACCATGATCAGGGCACCATCGCGCTCGACCACCGGGCGCGGGGCGGCGAGGTACAGCGGCACGATGGCGATGTGCTCCCGCCAGATGTACTGCCAGACGTCGAGCTCGGTCCAGTTGGAGAGTGGAAACACCCGGATGCTCTCGCCCGGGCGATGCCGCGCGTTGTAGAGCGACCAGAGCTCGGGGCGCTGCTGGCGCGGATCCCAGCGGTGCTGCGCCGAGCGGAACGAGAAGATGCGCTCCTTGGCACGGCTCTTCTCCTCGTCGCGGCGCGCGCCGCCGAAGGCGGCATCGAAGCCGTAAGTGTCGAGCGCCTGGCGCAGCGCCTGCGTCTTCATCACGTCGGTGTGCAGGCGCGAGCCGTGGGTGAAGGGGTTGATCCCGCGATCGAGCCCCTCCTGGTTCACGTACACGATCAGCTCCATGCCCGAACGCCTGGCGACCGCGTCGCGGAACTCGTACATGGCGCGGAATTTCCAGGTCGTATCGACGTGCAGCAGTGGGAACGGCGGCGCGGCGGGGTAGAACGCCTTGATCGCCAGGTGCAGCATCACGGCGCTGTCTTTGCCGATGGAATAGAGCATCACGGGCTTGTCGCACTCGGCGATCACTTCCCTGAAGATGTGGATGCTCTCGGCTTCGAGCTGGTCGAGGTGGGTGAGAGATTCAGCTTGACTCATCTACAGTGGCTCATCTGGCCCGGCTCATCTGACAGGGCATTGTAATAGCCTTCGCGCGCGGCCGATTCGCTGTATTCTGCGACGGTGATCACGCACTCGGGGCAAACACCAGCGGCTCGGGCACGCCGCAGCGCGCCGCGCCTGCGGCCAAGCGTTGCGCCGGCCGCTGGAGATGGCCGCCCCGCCATGATCTACTCTCCGGCGTGAACGCTGCTCGCCTGGCACTCGTTTCGGGCTGTCTCCCGGGAATACTCCTGACACTTGCCCCCGCAGCCAGCCAGGTGCCGCAGCCTGCATCCCAGACCC
>DASPOP010000141.1:0-3710 GCA_035625955.1 Steroidobacteraceae bacterium
CATTCCGGTGTGGTCCCGCGAAGCGACGGCGGCGGATTGTACACTACGGCCCCGCACGGGCTTTGGGCCTTCATCGAGTGATTGTCCCCTGAAAATGAGCCGTTTTCAGCAGGCCAGGTTTCTGGTGAGCGCTGCCGCGCCGGCGCAGTTTCCGCCCGACATCGGCGCCGAGGTCGCCTTCGCCGGGCGCTCGAACGCCGGCAAGTCGAGCGCCATCAACGCGATCACGCAGCGGCGGGGGCTCGCGCGCACCAGCAAGACCCCCGGCCGCACCCGGCTGCTCAATTTCTTCGAGCTCGCGCCGCAGCGGCGCCTCGTGGATCTGCCGGGTTACGGCTATGCGAGCGGCCCTGAGGCCGAGCGCCGCAGCTGGCAGCCGCTGATCGAAGCTCTGCACACCCGCACGAGCCTCAAGGGACTTTTTCTGATCGTCGATGCGCGGCGCGGCCTCACCGAAGGCGACGCAGGGCTGCTCGAGTGGGTCGCGCCGGAGCAGCGCGTGCATGTGCTGCTCTCCAAGGCCGACAAGCTGACCCGTTCCGAGGCCGCCGGCGCGCTGCGGACGGCGGCAGAGGCGCTCGCCGGGCGGGCGACGCTGCAGCTTTTCTCGGCCATGGAAGGCACCGGGGTCCGGGAGGCCCAGGAGACGCTGCTCGCGTGGCTGGAATAAAAAACCCCGGCGGCTTTTGAAGGCCGCCGGGGCAGACTAACCCGGCACAGGTCTCTTGAACCGGGTCGATTACCCGCTCAGGGAGGGAAGCGGGGAGTGACGATGCACTCGCTGGATTAGATGCCGTCAGTTCTCCTGAGTTCCAGCCCGACCGGAAAAAAATCCCGTTTCAGATCATGAATTTGCTTGACGACTTGTATCGCGGGCGCCACAGCCGCTAGAACAGGTTCAGGAAGACGCTCAGCGAGACGATATTGGCGCCGTTGGTGTTGCGGATGCTGAAGTTCTCGTACTCGAGTCGCGCGCCGAAGTTTCCGACGTGCACCTGGGTGCCGATTCCCCAGGCGAACTGGGTGCCGTTGTCGGACAGGGAAATGAGCCCCGGGCCCGGCAGGGGAGGCGTGGTGTTGCCGCTCAAAGTCCAGCGCGCGAGCCCCACCTTGCCGAAGACATCGAGGTACGGGAGGGGGATCGGCACGAAGCCGACCGCGTAGCCGGCGAAGGCCTTGTAGTCGAGGTGCACGGTGCTGGCAGGGATGGTCTGAGAGGTCACAGACTGGCTGCCGAGATCGATGTAGTCGGCCTCGACCGCGAACATCTTGATCGGCCGGACGCCCGCCCAGACTTTCCAGTTGGTGCTGTTGAGGTCCGAGGCCGTCGCGGTGATGTCCTTGAGGTTGTCCCGCGAGATGCCGGCGCCGACGTAGAAGGTACCGTTGTCGGCGTGGGCGGCGCCCGCCGCGAGTGCCAGCGCGAGTACGAACAGTAATTTGCGCATACGAGTCCTCTCCTGTTCCATGACGCTCCTTACCTAACACAATCGCGGGCAGCATGTTGACTGTTGCAAGCCGGCGACACGCCGGAGCACGGCCCGCAGCGTCACTGACCGGCGACCGGGGCAGAAGTTCGCGCGCCTCCGCGCGCTCGCCGGGACCTCAGTGCGCCTCGTCCCAGTTGGCGCCCGTGCCGGCGTCGACCCGCAGCGGCACGCTCAAGCTGGCCGCGTCCACCATGCGCTCGCGCACCGCCCGGGTCACTTCTGCGATCTTCTCGGCGCGCACCTCGAGCACCAGCTCATCGTGCACCTGCATGATGAGCCGCGCCGGCGAATCCGCGCGGCTGCACCAGGCGTGCACCGCGATCATGGCGCGCTTGATGATGTCGGCCGCCGTGCCCTGCATCGGCGCGTTGATGGCGCTGCGCTCGGCGTACTGGCGCAGCTGCGTGTTGCCCGAGCGGATGTCCGGCAGGTACAGCCGCCGTCCGAACACGGTCTCGACGTAGCCGCGCTCGCGCGCCGCGATGCGCGTGTCGTCCATGAAGCGCTTCACGCCCGGGTAGCGCTGGAAGTAGCGCTCCACGTACTGCTGCGCGGCGCTGCGCTCGATGCCGAGATTGCGCGCCAGCCCGAAGGGCGACATGCCGTAGATCAGCCCGAAATTGATCACCTTGGCGGTGCGGCGCTGGTCGGCCGTGACGCCCGCGAGCTCGACGCCGAACACCTCCGCGGCGGTCGCCTGGTGCACGTCGCGGTCCTCGGCGAACGCGGCCTTGAGGGTCTCGTCGCCGGAGAGGTGCGCCATGATGCGCAGCTCGATCTGGGAGTAATCCGCCGCGAGCAGCACGCAGCCTGCGGGCGCGACGAACGCTTGGCGGATGCGCCGTCCCTCCGGGCGGCGGATCGGGATGTTCTGCAGGTTGGGATCGACCGAGGACAGCCGCCCGGTGGCGGCGACCGCCTGCGCGTAGTTGGTGTGGATGCGCCCGGTGCGCTCGTTGACCTGCTCGGGGAGCTTGTCGGTATAGGTCGATTTCAATTTCGCGAGCGCGCGGTACTCGAGGACGATGCGCGGCAACGGGTAGCTCTCGGCGAGCTCCTCCAGCACGTCCTCGGCGGTCGAGGGCTGGCCGGTCGGGGTCTTGCGCCGCACCGGCAGCTGCAGGCGCTCGAACAGGATCTGCTGCAGCTGTTTGGGCGACTCGATGTTGAATTCGTGGCCCGCCTCGCGGTGCGCCTGCAGCAGCAGCTGCTGCAGCTCGCGCGCGAACTCGCGGCTCTGCGCGCGCAGCCGCTCGCGGTCGACCAGTACGCCGTGATGCTCCATCGCGAGCAGCACCGGAACCAGCGGCTGCTCGCATTCCTCATAGAGCCGCGCCAGCGCCGGCACCGACGTGAGCTGCGGCCAGAGCGCCTCATGCAGGCGCAGCGTCACGTCCGCGTCCTCGGCGGCGTAGTCCCCGGCTTTTTCGAGCGGCACCTGGTCGAAGGACAGCTGCTTTGCTCCCTTGCCGGCGACGTCCTCGAAGGTGATGGTCGTGATACCCAGGTAGCGCTTGGCGTCCGAATCCATGTCGTGATTGGTGGCGACGCTGTTCCACACGTAGGACTCGAGCATGGTGTCGAAGCGCATGCCGGCGAGGGCGATGCCGGCGTTGAGCAGCACGTGCGCGTCGTACTTGAGGTTGTGCCCGATCTTGCCGTGCGTCTCGCTCTCGAGCAGCGGCTTCAGGGCCGCGAGCACCCGCGCGCGCTCGAGCTGATCGGGTGCGCCCGGATAGACGTGGGCGAGCGGCACGTAGGCGGCGATGCCCGGCTCGACCGCGAACGAGACGCCGACGATCTCGGCACGCATGTAGTCGAGGCTGGTGGTCTCGGTATCGAAGGCGAACAGCTCCGTCTTGCGCAGCCGCTCGAGCCAGCGCTCGAAATCCTCCCAGCGCGTGATGGTCTCGTAGCGGCGCTCGATCGCCGGCGGCGCGGCCACGGCCGTTACCGGCACCTGCGGCGCGCCCTCCGGGGCCGCTGGCGCTGCCCTGTCGCCGGCAGCCGTGCCCGCCGCGGCGTCTTCGCCGCCTTCGAGCGTGCGCTGCAGCGCGCGCAGCTCGAAGCGCGCGTACAGCTCGCGCAGCCGCGGGGTATCGGGCGCGCCGGGCTTCAGGCCTTCGAGCGACACCGGCAGCTCGAGGCCGGTGTGGATGGTCGCCAGGCGTCGCGACAGCTCGAGCGTCGCCAGCCCGAGGCGCAGGTTCTCGCCCACCT
>DASPOP010000142.1:0-3032 GCA_035625955.1 Steroidobacteraceae bacterium
CCGCAGCGGCATCGTGCGCGCCTTCGGCTCGGACCTCAGGCGCATCCTCAGCAAGGCACTGAGCAACCGCTTCCTGGCATTTCTCGCCGGCCTCACCGTCACGACTCTCCTGCAGAGCAGTACCGCCACGGGTCTGATGACGGCGTCCTTCGTGACCGACGGCTCCGTGAACCTGGTGCCGGCGCTCGCGATCATGCTGGGCGCCAATGTGGGCACCACGCTGATCGTCCAGGTACTGTCGTTCAACGTCTCGGCCCTGGCGCCAGTGCTGTTCCTGATCGGCGTGACCGCCTTCAAGCGCGGCGGACAGACGCGGACGCGCGATCTCGGGCGCGTGGCCATCGGTGTCGGGCTCATGGTGCTGTCGCTGCACATCCTGCTCGATACGCTGGCGCCGGCGGAAAACGCGCCCGTGGTCCGCACCGTGCTCGGGGCCGTTACCGCCGAGCCTCTGCTGTGCCTGGCTGTGGCGGCGGCGCTCACCTGGGTGGCGCATTCGAGCGTGACGGTCGTGCTGCTGGTGATGTCGCTCGCGTACTCGCAATTCATCGCACCGGAGGCGGCGCTGGCTCTCATTCTCGGCGCCAATCTCGGCAGCGCGATCAATCCTCTGGTCGAGGGCAGCCACAGCGATAACCCCGCGAGCCGCCGCCTGCCTCTGGGAAATCTCCTGAATCGTGTGGTCGGCTGCGTCCTGGTCCTGCCGTTTCTGCAGCCGATTGCCGCCGCACTCGCCCGCTTCGAGCCCAACCCCTCGCGCATGGCCGCGGATTTTCATACCGCATTCAATGTGGCCCTGGCGCTGATTTTCATTCTGCCGCTGGACGGCGTGGCGGCGCTACTCGCGCGCTTCCTGCCCGAGCGCCCGAAGGCCGGCGATCCGTCGACCCCGCTCTACCTGGATGAGACCGCTCTCGCGACACCTTCGGTGGCGCTCGCCTGCGCTGCCCGCGAGACGCTCCACATCGGCGACATCGTCGAGACGATGCTGCGCCAGACCATGGCAGCGATCACGACAAACGACCGCAAGCTGGCCGATGAAATCTCCGGCATGGACGATGCCGTGGACCGCCTCGATGAAGCGGTGAAGCTCTACCTCACCCAGCTCACCCGCGAAAGCCTCAACGAGCGCGACGCAATGCGGGCGATGGAGATCATCTCATTCTCCATCAACCTCGAGCACGTCGGCGACATCATCGACAAGAACCTGATGGAAGTGGCTTCGAAGAAGATCAAGCGTCAAATAGCGTTCTCTCCCGAAGGAGCCGCCGAGCTGGCCGCGTTTCATCAGGAAGTCTGCGACAACCTGAAGCTCGCCTTCGGCGTCTTCATGACCGGCGACTTGAAGAGCGCGCGGCAGCTGGTGACCGAGAAGGCCACCTTGCGCGCCACCGAGTTCGCGGCGGCTGAGAACCATCTGGCGCGTCTGCGGGACGGCCGCTCAGAGAGTATCGAATCGAGCTCCCTGCACCTGGACATACTGCGCGACCTGAAGCGCATCCATTCGCACATCTGCTCGGTTGCTTATCCGGTGCTGGAGCGCGCGGGCGAGCTGCAACCGAGCCGGCTGAAGGACGCAACGCGGCGCAGGCGCTGACCGCGAACGCCTACCAGATGCCGCCGAGCGCCACGGTGATCGCCTCGCCGTTCACGCCCCCGGCGGCATCGCTGCACAGGAACGCGATCACCTCGGCGACCTCGCGCGGCTCCAGCACCCGGTTCTGCGGGTAGATTGCCGCGCGCTCGCGCCACACCTGCTCGGCGCTGATGCCGCGCCGCTCGGCTTCAGTCTGCGCCGAGCGCTCCGCCATCGCAGTGCGCACCCAGCCCGGGAGCACCGCGTTGGACGTGACTCCGAAGGGACCCGCGTCCTGAGCGATGGCGCGCGCGAGCCCGATCAGCCCGTGCTTGGAGGCGCTGTAGGCGCTGCCGGAGCGCTCGGCCTTCTCGCCGGCGGTCGAGCTGGTGAATACCAGCCGGCCGAAGCCGCGCCGGCACATGCCGCCCACCGTGAGCCGCGCGAGCTCGAACGGGCCGTCGAGGTTGACGCGCATGGTCTCGCGCCAGACTTCCGGGTCCTGCTCCCACACGAGCCGCTCGTGCGCCGAGCCGATGCCGTGGTTCACGACCAGCACTTCGACCGGGCCGAGCCGCCGCTCGGTCTCGGCGACCGCCAGGGCACAGCCCGCGGCCGTGCCCAGGTCCGCCGCGACGTACTCGAGCCCGACAGCTGCGAGCTCGGCGGCGGTGCGGGCCACGATCATGACGCGGGCGCCGGCCGCCGCGAGCAGCAGCGCCGCCTCGCGCCCTATCCCCCGGCCGCCGCCGGTAACGAGCGCCACCCGCCCCTGCATGCGCCACACCCCTCGTTAATGCTCGCGGCATCGTCCCACGCTAAACTCGCGCGCACAATCAATCCAACAAGAGCAACAACCGATGCCCGCCAAGACACTCCGTTACCGGCTTATCGCGATCGCGGCCCTGGGCAGCCTGGCGGCCGGCGTCGCGGCGGCCGCCGACGCCGACAAGGAGGGAGACTTCAAGTTCCGCTTCGTCGGCCCGCACGTCGGCAATCGCATCGCCGCGGTCGCCGGAGTACCCGGCGATCCGGCCGTCTACTACGCCGGCGCGGCTTCCGGCGGGGTGTGGAAATCCACCGACGGCGGCAACCGCTGGGCGCCGATCTTCGACAAGCAGAACGTCGCCGCCATCGGCGCGCTCGCCGTGTCTCGCTCGGAACCGGGCACGGTGTGGGCGGGCACGGGCGAGGCCTGGGTCATTCGCGACAGCGACGTGATGGGCAACGGCATCTACAAGTCCACCGACGCCGGAGCGACCTGGACGAACATGGGACTGGCGGAATCCGGGCGCATCGGCCGCATCATCGTGCACCCGACCAACCCCGACATCGTGTTCGCCTGTGTGCTCGGCCGCGCCACCGGGCCGCAGCAGGAACACGGCGTGTACCGCACGACCGACGGCGGGCAGCACTGGGTGCGGGTGTTGTTCGCGGGCGAGAACGTCGGCTGCTC
>DASPOP010000143.1:0-6801 GCA_035625955.1 Steroidobacteraceae bacterium
GTCGATCTGAACCGACGCGCACGGGAGGCCTACCAGCGGGCGCTCGGCCTCGACCCGCAGTACCTGCGAGCGTGGGCCGGGCTTGCTTATCTCTATGGTTCGCAGCGCGATGCCACGGCCGCCAGGGAACTTGCCGAGAAAGCGCAGCCGGTGATGGAATCGCATCTCAACAGCGGCGCGCTGGCCCGCGCACTTGCCACAATGTGTGGCAGGACAGGACAAACGCATGCGGCGTTTCTGTTCGGGGAATACTGGAAGGATGACGCCCTGACGCAGAGTGATCTCGACGCTGCGATGGCATTCATGGCGCAATTACGCGCACAGTAGCGCCAAAGTCAGTCTGCAATGCGCCGGAAGACCGAGCCCTGAGCGCCTATCGTCTGGCTCGCTGCCGTTCCTGCTCCACCTCGCGCAGGTAGCCCGCGCCGCCGAGCTCGCGCATCTGCTCGAGAATCCAGTCTTGGCGCTCGAGCACGTAAGCGGAAGGACGGTCGGCGTGCAGGCGCATGGGATTCGGCAGCACCGCCGCAAGCAGCGCGGCCTCCCCGGAGCTCAGGCCGCGCGCTGGCTTGCGCCAGAAGCGCTCGGCCGCGGCCTGCACACCATAAATACCATCGCCGAACTGCGCGACGTTGAGGTACATCTCGAGAATCCGCTCCTTGGGCCACAAGGCCTCGATCAGCACGGTGAAGTAGGCCTCGAAGGCCTTGCGCACGAAGCTGTGCCCCGGCCACAGGAATAAATTCTTGGCGACCTGCTGCGAGATGGTGCTCGCGCCGCGCAGCCGCTTGCCGCGCTCGCTGGCGCGCACTGCCTCGCGGATCGAGTCGAAATCGAAGCCGGCGTGGAACGGGAACTGCTGATCCTCGGAGGCGATGACCGCGATGGCGGCGTGGGGTGAGATGTGCTCGAGGCTGACCCAGCGATAGTCGGTGTGATAGCCGCGCTGATTCGCGAGCGCCGCCTGCGCGGCCGCCTCGAGCATGAAGGCGCTGGTGAGCGGGTGCAGCCAGCGCAGAGTGAGCACCGGGATTGCGGTGAGCAGCAGCCAGGCGAGCAGCGCTGCACCGAGAGTCTGCAGCAGCCGGCGCGCGAGCTTGCCGCGTTGCCGGGCCACCCGTACCGCCGTGCTACTCAGGTCTCGAGGCGGCGTGCCGAAACGATCACCACGTCTTCGACCGGCGCGTCCTGGTATCCCTTGCGCGTGCCCGTACGGACGCCCGCGATCCTGTCGATGACCTCCATCCCCTCGGTCACGCGTCCGAACACGGCGTAGCCATAGTCGCGCGGCCCGTGATCGAGAAAGCCGTTGTCCTTCAAGTTGACGAAGAACTGCGAGGTGGCGCTGTTGATGTCGCTGGTGCGCGCCATGGAGAGCCAGCCGCGGCTGTTCTTCAGGCCGTTCTTGGCCTCGTTGCGGATCGGTGCGCGGGTCTTCTTGTTGGCGAAGTCCGCCGTCAGGCCGCCGCCCTGGATGACGAAGCCCGGCACGATGCGGTGGAAGATGGTGCCGTCGAAGAAGCCGTCGTCGACGTACTGGAGGAAATTCTCGACCGTCACGGGCGCTTCCTTCGGGAACAGCTCCACCGTGAACGCGCCGTGCGAGGTTTCGAACCTGATCATCGTTGTCCTTCCGTCATGCGCTCGTGTCCGGCGAGATCGCGGTGCGAGCGTACGTGAGCCAAGCCGGCGCCGACAAGCTCGGCGCGCACTTCGCGCCCCTGGGTCGCGCCGTGCTCGAGCAGCAGCCAGCCACCGGGCACGAGGTGCGCCGGGGCGCCGCGCGCCAGGACACGCAGCGAGGCGAGGGCATCGCCACCGGGCGGCGTGAGCGCGAGCGCCGGCTCGAAGGCAAGTGCGGGGCTCGAGAGGGCCGGATCGTCCGCGGCGACGTACGGCGGGTTGCTGACGATGAGATCGAAGCGTGCGGCGGCGAGCGGCTCGAACCAGCTGCCCGCGAGGAACTCGATGGCGCTCAGGCCGAGTGCGGCGGCATTGGCGCGCGCCACGGCGAGCGCGGACGCCGACGCATCAGTGGCGAGGATGTGCCAGCGGGGCCGCTCGCGCGCGAGCGCGAGGGCGATGGCGCCGGAGCCGGTGCCGAGATCGGCGATCCGGGCAGCGCCCGGCGGCCCCAGCGCCAGCGCGCGCTCCACCAGCAGCTCGGTCTCCGGCCGCGGGATCAGCACTTGAGGTGTGACCGCCAGATCGAGCGACCAGAACTCCCGCCGGCCGGTGAGGTAGGCGAGGGGCTCGCCGGCGGCGCAGCGCTTGAGGAGCGCCAGGAAGCGCTCGGCCTCCGCCGGCTCCACCGGCTCCTCGGGGTGCGACTTCAGCCGGGCGCGCGGAACGGCGAGCACGTGCGCCAGGAGCAGCTCGACCTCGAGGCTGGCGGGTTCTGCGGTCGTACCCCGTCCCCGGGTGAGCAGCTCAGCGACTGTCATATTCGCTAATATGCACCAATGGCCACCAATCTGTACCCGCCGCCGCGGCCGCTGTCGGTCGGCGAGACCATCGATCTCGCATTCCGCATCTTCCGCGCGACGCTGCTCACGTGCCTGTTGTTTGCGGGGCTCGCGGTGATCGCCAGCGAGCTCCCCAATATCTATAACCTCGCCACCCGCCACCCGCTCGGGAGCCTGCTCGAGCAACGCGACCCGATCTTCTGGCTGCTGGACTTGGTGGGAACGCTGCTCACGGTGCTGCTGTGGAGCGCGATCCTGCTGCGCCAGTACGCAGTAATCAGCGGCCGGGGCGCCGCTGCGGGCGGCGAGCTCGCGGCCGTCCTGCGCAGGCTCGCCGCCATCGTGCTCATGGCCGTCCTGATCCTGCTCGCAACCGCCGTATGGTTCATCCCGGTGTGGGCTTTTCGCAGCGCGGGCCCCGCGATGATGCTGCTCGCGGCCCTGGTGCTGTCGCTCCCGGCGACCTATGTCGCGGTGGCGCTGTCGTGCGCCGGGCCGGTGCTGCTGATCACCGGCAGAGGCGCGGTCGACAGCATGGTGCACAGCTGGCGGCTGGTGTCCGGCAGCTTCTGGCGGCTGGCGGCGATCTACACCGTGGGGCTGGTGCTGCTGTTGGTGCTGTATACGCTCGCCGGCGTGGTGTCGATGGCCGTGGCGGTTCCGCTGGCGCACGGCGATCTCGCCGTCATGACCGCCATCACGACCGTGATGGTCGTGATCCTGAGTGCACTCGGCACGCCGTTCTACACCGCGTTGGCGCTCGCCGTGTACGGCGACCTGTCGGTGCGCAGAGAGGGCGCCGACCTGGCCCAGAGAATCTCCGCCGCCGGATAGATCATGCGCCGCGCGCTCCCGGCGCTTCTCCTCGCGCTGGCGGCCGCGCCGGCGCCCGCCCGCGATGCCCTGAGCGCGCTCGACGGCTGCATCGCGCAGCTGCCGGCCAGTCTCGAGGCCGGCTACGAGAGGATCGCCGCCCGCTGTCCCGACCTGGCGCCAGCCCTGGCGCAGAGCCCGTGGGCGGCGTGGCTGCCGCGCGACTGGGACAAAGAGGGGAACAGCCTCTCCGCCGCGGGCCTCAGGGAGCTGCGCGCGCTCATCGTCCGTGAGCCACGGCGTGCGCGCGGCACCGATGTGCCGCAGCCGGCGCACGTGGCCGCGGTGCTCGCCGCGCTCGCGCCGGCGCAACGCAATCAGCTCTCCTGGTGGGGGCGCTTCAAGGGCTGGCTGCGCGAGATGTTGAGCGTGCGCGAATCCTCCACCACCCGTTCCGGGTGGCTCGGGCGGGTGCTCGATGCGCTCAAAGCCCGTGCCGGATTCGTCAGGATCCTGTCACTCGGCGCGCTGGCGCTGGTCGCGCTGCTCGCGGGCGCGATCGTCGTGAATGAGCTGCGTGCCGCCGGGTTGCTGCGCGCGGGTCCGCGGCCTAGGGCCGCCGGCAGCGGCGCGGCGAACGCCGCTGCGGCCGCCGGCCTGGCGACCATCGAGGCCGCTTCGCCCGCCGAGCGGCCGCGCCTGCTGCTCGAGCTGATCGCCGCGCGCCTCGCCAGGCTCGGGCGGCTGCCGCCGGCGAGGGCGCTGACGGTGCGCGAGTTCCTGCGTGCGGCGCATCTCACGGACGCCGGCGATCGGGCGCGTCTCGCCGAGCTCGCGCAGGTCTCCGAGCAGCTGCGCTTCTCGGGGCGGGCGCTGCCGCCGGAGACGCTCGCCGCGGCGCTCACACGCGGCCGCGAGCTACTCGACGGCCTCGCCGCCGCGGCCGCATGAAGGAGCGGCTGATCACGCTCGCGTGCGCGCTCGGCGCGCTGCTGCTGTTTCTCACGCTGTTCGTGCACGTCGGCGAGGCGCAGCGCCCCGAGGTGACGCTGCCGACCACCGTCGAGCGCGGCGACAACGGCCTCGCCGCCGCGAGCGCCTGGCTCGCCGGCGAGCACGTGCCCACGCGCGCGGTGCGCGCGCGCTTCGACGGCGCCCTGGGCGCGGCGGACCTCACATTGAGCGGCAACCTGCTGATCGTCAGCCTGCCGGTGGCGACGCCGTTCAGGTCCGAGGAGCTGCACACCCTCGATGAATGGCTGCAGGCCGGCAACACGCTGCTGGTGCTCGCGGCGTTCGCGGACCGGCCGGATTGGGCTGCCGGCCGCACGGGCCTCGAGGGCGATCTTGCTGATCTCACCGGCCTCGGCCGCGAGACGCTGCCCGCAAACGGGCGCGCGGCGCCGCCGGCGCGCCGCCGGACGGACCAGGCGTCCGATCCCGGCGCGGCGATGGCTTCCGCATCCCGGCGGCTCGGCGAGCCGCGGCGCAGCACCCTGGTGCCGAATCGCGTCCATGTCTATCTCGACGGCGTCGCTTCCGCCGTGGCGCTCTCGGATTATCCGCGCCGCGCGCTTCCCCCCGAGGCGCGGACGCTGAGCCTGCCGCACGACGGATTCATGCTGTGCCTGGCGCGGGAGCGCGAGACCGGCGCGGGAGCGCTGTGGGTGCGGGCGCACGGCGGCGGCACGGTCATCGTCAGCGGCTTCGGCTCGCTCTTCAGCAACCGCGCGCTCGGCCTCGCCGACAATGCACGGCTGCTCGCCAACATCGTGGGCGCCAGCCTGCTTCCCGGCGGCACGGTGCTGTTCGACGACGAGCACCAGGGCCTCTCGGACGCCTACGACCCGGAGAAGTTCTGGCGGGATCCGCGCCTCTACGCCACGCTCGGTGTGCTCGTGGCGCTGTGGCTCACCTGGGTGCTGGGCGGCACGCGGCTGAGGCTGCCGGTGAGCCGCACGGCCGCGCCGCGCGAGGCGCAGCTGGTGCGCGCCACCGGCCTGTTTCTGGCGCGTGCGTTGAGCGCGCCGGCGGCGGCGCGGCGCATGTTCGAGCATTTCTTCCGGCGGCTGCGCCGGCACGCGCCGCGTGCGGCCGAGCCCGCCGGCCCGCCCTGGCAACTGCTCGAGCACAACCCGCGCATCGCCCGCGCCGACCTCGAGCAGCTGCGCGAGTGGTACGCGGCCGCGCACTCGGCCGGGCGCGTGCCGCTCGCCCGCCTCCACAATCTCATGATCCGCATCGAAAGGCAGCTCGCCGCATGAGTGCAACGATCCTGGAACTCGAGAGCCGGCTCGCGCGCGAGCTCGGACGCGCGGTGATCGGCGCCGAGGCCGCCGCGCGCGCGCTCACCATCGCGCTGGTCGCGCGTGGCCACGTGCTGGTGCAGGGTGTGCCAGGGCTCGGCAAGACGCTGCTCGCGAAGGCGCTGGCGCGCACACTCGGCGGGGAGTTCAAGCGCATCCAGGGCACCCCCGACCTGATGCCGAGCGACATCATCGGCGTGCACGTGTTCGACGAGTCGCGCAGCGCGTTCGTGTTCCGCCCGGGGCCGCTGTTCGCCGACGTGGTGCTGGCGGATGAGATCAACCGCGCCGGCCCCAAGACCCAGTCGGCGCTGCTGGAGGCGATGGAAGAGCGTCAGGTGAGCATCGAGCGCGAGGCGCTGCCGCTCCCGCCGGACTTCCTGGTGCTCGCCACCCAGAATCCGCGCGAGTTCGAGGGCACCTACCCGCTGCCGGAGTCGCAGCTCGACCGCTTCATGCTGCGCATCGAGGTCGATTACCCGGCGCGCGAGGCCGAGGCCGAGATCCTCAGGCGCTACGGCGGCATGCTGGCCGCCGCCCAGGCGACGCTCGCCGAGGTTGCGGCACTGCCTGCCGCGCTGCTCGCTGAGGCGCGCGCCGCGGCGGAAGCCATGCACGTCGAGGCGGCGCTGATCGCCTACGTGCTCGAGCTGGCGCAGGCCTCGCGCGCCCACCCGCGGCTGTCGCTCGGACTGTCGACCCGCGGTGCGCTCTCGCTCCTCAAGGCGGCACGCATCACCGCGGGGCTGCGCGCGGCGGACTTCGTGACGCCCGATGACGTCAAGGAAGCGGCGGTGTGGGTGATGGCGCACCGTCTGGTGCTGACCCCGGAGGCGGCTCTCGAGGGCACGACCGACGTCGAGGTCGTGGCGAGCCTGCTGGCCGAGACTGCGGTGCCGCGCTGATGCATCTCGCCCGCCGCGCCTATCTGCTGGTGTTCCTCGCCGCGGTGCTCGCCATCGGCGCGATCTGGTCGGAGGAGGCGAGCCTCGCCGGGCTGTGGCGCATTCCGCTCGCGCTGCTGCTCTCCGGCCTCACGATCGAAGCGCTCTACCTGCGCCGCGTCAGCCTCGCGGCGCACATCGCCAGCGCACCGCGCGCCTTCCTCGGCCGCGTGCAGCCGGCGGCGCTGGTGCTGGCCAACGCGGCGGCGCGGCCGCTCACCGTCGAGTACGCGCCGGCGGTGCCACCGGGCTTCGAGCCGCTCACCGCGGTGC
>DASPOP010000144.1:0-11713 GCA_035625955.1 Steroidobacteraceae bacterium
AGTGGCGATGGTGAAACAACCGCCGCCGCCGGTCGATCTGAAGGAGCTGGCGCGCAAGAAAGCCGAGCGCCAGCTGAACAAAGTGAAGGACGAGCTCGCCGACCTGCGCGAGCAGATGGATCTGACGCCGCTGCAGACCAAGAACCTCTCGGGCACGGTCGGCGCCGACTCGCATGCCGAGCGCTCGCTCATCACCTCCCGGGTGGGCACAGGGTCGGGCGGCATCACCTCCGCCAATGCCAGCCGCGGCTTCGGCACGGGCGCGGGTTCGCTCACCGGTCACACGGCGACCGCGGTCACCTCCTCGGTCGCGCTCGCCAGTGCCGCGAACCGCAACGTCCATTCGGGCGGCGGCGGCAAGCCGGCGCGCTCGCCCGAGGAGATCGCGCTGGTCTTCGACCGCAACAAGGGACGCATCTACAACTTGTATGCGCGCGCACTGCGTGAGAATGCGGAGCTGCAGGGCAAGCTGGTGCTCGAGTTCACCATCGCCCCCAACGGCGCGGTGACCATGTGCCGCGTGGTGTCGAGCGAGCTCAAGGACCCCGAGCTCGAGCAGAAGATCATCGCGCTGGTGCGCCTGTTCCAGTTCCAGCCCGAGGACGTCGACGCCGTCACCGCCACCAAACCGATCGACTTTTTCCCGACCTCGGCTTAACCTCGGCCGAGCGTCGCTCGCATGGGGCCGCCATGAACCTCAATTCCGAGATCGAGTTCTTCGGCGATCTGCGTACCGTCGACAAGGCGCGGCTGCTGAATCTGTTCCTGCACGAGCTCGCCGAGGAGGCGCGCGCCACCTACGGTCCGGGGGCCGATCAGGTGCAGGACGGCGCGCACCTGCGTTTCGTCAACGAGCTGGTATTCCGCCTGACGCGCGTCGTCGAGCAGCTGCTCGCCGAGGATGCGACGCGGCCGGCCGACGACGTGGTGCTGCGGATGCTGCTCACCCCGCGTGCCGACAAGGTCGCGGAGCAACTGGTGTTCAAGGCCTACGGCCGCGCCATCCAGGGCTTCGAGAGCTACGACACCACCGTGCTGATGGGCCCGGACCGCTAGCTGATCCGAACGAGGCGATCGAGCCGCCGTCCGAGCGGCGCCGGGGAGAAACGATGAGCACCCACAGCGGGCGCGCGCTGGCCGCGGCTGCGCTTTGCGCCTTCGCCCTTAGCTTCACCACGGCGGCGGCTACGGGCGCCGTGCTGCTGCGCCCTGCGCTGGTATGGAGCGCGGGCGAGCCGCCGCACCCGGGCTGGGTGGTGCTCACCGACGGCGCGCACATCGCGGCGGTCGGTCCCGCGGCCGCGGTGCACGCGCCCGCGGGTGCGCAGGTGATCGACCTGCCGGGCGCAACGCTCCTGCCCGGCCTCATGGATATTCACTCGCACCTGTTCCTGCATCCCTACAACGAGACGCCGTGGAACGACCAGGTGCTGAAGGAGCCCGTGCCTTACCGCACGCTCCGCGCCGGGGTGCAGGCGCGCGCTACCCTCATGGCCGGCTTCACCACGCTGCGCGACCTCGGCACCGAGGGCGCGGAATACGCCGACGTGTCGCTGCGTCAGGCCATCGAGGACGGCCTCATCGAAGGGCCGCGCCTGTTCGTCGCCACGCGCGCCATCGTCGCCACGGCAAGCTACGGACCGGCGCCGCGCGCCCTCAGGCCCGACGTGTGCTGCACGCCGCAGGGGGCGGAGGAGGCGAGCGGCACGGCTGAGGTGATCCGCGCGGTGCGCGAGCAGGCCGGGCGCGGCGCCGACTGGATCAAGGTGTACGCCGACTACCGCTGGGGTCCGGGCGGCACGCAGCAGCCGACCTTCAGCGAGGAGGAGCTCAGGGCCCTGGTCGAGACCGCGCACTCATCGGGCCGGCCGGTGGCGGCGCACGCGACCACCGCGGAGGGGATGCGGCGCGCGACGCTCGCCGGCGTCGACAGCATCGAGCACGGCTTCTCGGGCACGCCCGAGATCTTCCGCCTCATGGCCGAGCACGGCGTGGCCTACCTGCCGACGCTCACCGCCGAGGAGGCCTACGGGGAGTATTTCGAGCACTACGTGCGCGGCACGAGTCCGCCCACGCCGGGCATGGCGCGCGCCGCGCAGGCCTTGCGTTACGCCCGCGAGGCGCACGTCACCATCGGCTGCGGGAGCGACGTGGGCGTCTTCGCTCACGGCACCAACTACCGCGAGCTCGAATGGATGGTGCGCCTGGGGCTGACGCCCATCGAGGCGCTCACGGCCGCGACCGCGACCGATGCGAGGATCCTGCGGCGCGAGGCGGATCTCGGCCGCTTGCGCGAGAAAATGCTGGCCGACCTGGTCGCGGTGAGCGGTGACCCGACCGCGGACATCGCCGCGATCGAGCACGTCGTGCTCGTGATGAAGGACGGCGTGGTGTACCGCCGCCCGTGAGCGCGCGCCTGGCGTCCGGGGCTCAGCCGCCCGGGCGGCGCCGGATGAAGACGTGGGTGGCGCGCTCGCCGGCGAAGTGGCTCGCGCACTCATAGCCGAGCGCGCGCAGGTCGAGGTCCGCAAACAGTGGCTCGCCGGCGCCGAGCAGCACCGGCCGCACCGCGAGATGCAGCTCGTCGACGAGACGCTCGCGCAGATACGCGCGGATGGTGGCGACGCCGCCGCCGAGGCGCACGTCGCGGCCGCCGGCGGCGGCGCGTGCCTGCTCGAGCGCTGCATGAAGTCCCTCGGTGACGAAGCGGAACTCCGTGCCGCCCGTCATGGCGAGCGGCGCGCGCGCGTGATGGGTCAGCACGAAGACCGGGGTGTGAAAGGGGGGCTCCTCACCCCACCAGCCCCTCCAGCTCTCGTCCGGCCACGGCCCGCGCACCGGGCCAAACATGTGGCGTCCGAGAATCCACGCGCCGATGTTGTCGAAGCCGCGCTCGGCGATGGCATCGTCGACCCCGGCCTCGCCGTCGCCGTCGCCTGCGGCATGCATGCGCCGCCAGACCCGCGTCTGGAAAAACCACTCCATGAGCTCCATGCCACGCACACCGAGCGGGTTGTCGAGGCTCTGATCAGGTCCCGCTCCGTAGCCGTCGAGGGAGACCGCGAAGCTTCGCACCAGGAGTCTCGGCATCAGCCCGATCCTCCCGGCTGCTGCCGGGGGTAACTCCCGGCCAGCCGCGCGAGTGCCTCGCCGTCCAGCCGGTAGGTGGTCCACTCGCTCTGATCGACGGCGCCGAGGCTGCGGTAGAAGCCGATCGAGGGCGCGTTCCAGTCGAGCACCGCCCAGTCGAGCCGCGCGCAGCCGCGCTCGAGCGCGGTGCTGGCGAGATAGGCGAACAGCCGCTTGCCCGCGCCGCAGCCGCGGGCTTCCGGGCGCACGAACAGGTCCTCGAGATAGATCCCGGGCTTGCCGACGAAGGTCGAGAAGTTGTGGAAGTAGAGGGCAAAGCCGACCGGCTCGCCGTCGAGGCAGGCGAGGGCGACCTCCGCAAAGGTGCGCGGACCGAAGAGCGCCGCGTGCACGTCCGCCTCGGTGGCGACCACCTCGTGCTCGAGGTGTTCGTAGACGGCGAGCTCGCGGATGAAGGCCAGTATGACCGGCACGTCGGCCGCCGCGGCGCGGCGGACGGTGAGGGCGCGATCGGCGGCTGCCGGGCTCACGTCTTCAGCCGCTCGCCTGCAGGCCCTGGGCGATGCCGCCGACGCTCGCCAGCAGCGCCTCGAACAGGTCCCGGTCCTCGCGTCCGCGTGCGCGCCAGCGCTGCAGCAGGTCGACCTGCATCAGGTTCATGGGATCGACGTACGGGTTGCGCAGCTTGATCGAGCGCTGCATGGTCGGGTCGGAGTCGAGCAGCTCGCGGCTGTCCTTGATGGCGAGGATCCGCTGGCAGGCCGCCAGATACTCCGCGCGGATGCTGCCGGCGAAGCGCCGCAGTCCTGCGGGCGCGAGCGCGTCGTAGTGCTGCGCGATGTCGAGGTCGACGCGCGCCAGCATGGTCTCGACGTCGTCGAGCAGGTTGCGCATGAAGAACCACTCGGCGCAGATCTGCCTGAGCCGCGGCAGCCCGAAGCGATCGAGCGCGGCACCGAGGCCGGCGCCCGCGCCGTACCACTCGGGCAGCATGTAGCGCGTCTGCGACCAGGCGAACACCCACGGCACCGGCAGCAGGGTCTCGATCCCGGCGCTCTCGGCCCGATGGATCGAGCGCGAGCCGATCTGCATGCGCTCGATCACGTCGATCGGCGTGATCGCACGGAAGTACTCGTAGAAGTCGGCATCCTGGTAGACCAGGCGCCGGTAGGCGGCGCGGCTCTCGGCGGCGAGCAGCGCGGCGCATTCGAGGTGGCCGGGATCGTCGGGCTTCAAGCTGCCGCGCCGCTGGGCGGCGGTGGCGAGGGCGAGCGCATTGAAGGCCCGCTCGAGCGTGCGCATGGCGATCGGCCGCAGCCCGTAACCCTGTTTGACCGTCGCGCCCTGCTCGCGGATGCGCAGCACCCCGTCCACGGCGCCGCTCGGGGCGGCCTTCACCAGCGACTCGATGCGTCCGCCGCCGCGCGCGATGCTGCTGCCGCGCGCGTGGAACACGACCGTCTGCTCGCCCGCGGCGCCGAGCACGCGCGCGAGCTCGCGCTGCGCCTCGTGGATGATGACGCGCGAGGCGCAGGCGCCGGCCTCCCGGTTGCTGTCGGAGTAGCCGACCACGACGCACTGGCGGCGCCCGCGTGCCTGGACGTGGCGGCGGTAGAGCGGGTCGGCGAGCAGCTCCTGCATGGTCGCGCCGCAGGCGGCGAGCGCCTCCTCGGATTCGAACTGCGGCGCGATATCGAGCGCCACCTCGCCGGTGCGCTTGTCGTAGGCCGACGCCCAGCGCGCCAGCAGCAGCGCCGCCAGCACGTCGTCGGCGCCGCTGGCTCCGCTGACGATGAAGTAGCCGATGGCGTCCGCTCCGTAGCGGTGGCGGCACTGCACGATGGCTTCGAACACCGCCAGCGAGCGCTTGCCGAGCGCGTCGAGCTCGCGTGCCGGGCCGCGGTCCTTGTCGAGCGCCGCCGCCAGCAGCTCGCGGCGCTCGCGGCTGCCGCGCGCGAGCCAGGCCGGATCGTCGAAGCCGCGCGCGATCACCGCGTGCAGGACGCTGGCGTGCACGCGCACGTCGAGCGCCGCCAGGTGGAAGCCGAAGGTGTCGATGCGCCGCAGCAGCCGCTCGACCGGGAACAGTCCCGCGTGGACGCCCTTGTTGGCGCGCAGACTGGCGGCGATCAGCGCGATGTCGGCGCGGAACTGCTGCGGCCCCTCGTAGCCCGAGGCGCGCCCGTCGTAGGCGTGGCGCAGCCGCTCGCCGACCTGCGCCAGGAAGAGGCGATAGGGCATGCGCTCGTGGTGCACGCGGGTGGTGCCGCGCGCCGCCGGCAGCAGCGCGGTATAGCGCTCGATGCGCTTGGCCAGCTCGGCGGAGATGCCGACGCGGCTCGCGCTCTGCGACAGGCGCTGCGACAGGCTCTGGCACTCGGCGAAGTAGCTGTTGACCAGCACCTGCTGCTGCCGCGCCAGGCTCTCGCGGATGGTCTTGGCGTGCACGTCCGGATTGCCGTCGGTATCGCCGCCGGCCCAGCTGCCGAAATGCAGCAGCGCAGGTACGCGCACCGCGGCCGCCTCCGCGCCATAGAGCTTGACCAACGCCTGGGCGATCTCCTCGTAGAAGGCCGGCACCACCTGGTAGAGGATCTCGAGCAGGTAGAACAGGATCTGCTCGCGCTCGTCCGCGACCGTGAGCCGCTCGCGCGGCAGCTCCTCGGTCTGCCAGGCCGCAGTCATCTCCATGCGGATGCTGTTCAGGAGGTTGCGCTGCTCGTTGGGCGTGAGCGCCGGATCGAGCCGCTCGAGCAGGCAGTGCGCGATGCGCTGCTCTTTGCGCAGCAGCGTGCGGCGGCTCGAATCGGTCGAATGGGCGGCAAATACCGCCTCGATCGACAGGCTCTGGATGAGCTCGAGCACCTCGGCGAGCGCCCAGCCGTCCTGCTTGAGTCCGGCGATGGCAGCCTCGACCCCGCCGGGCTGCGGCCGCTCGCTGTCCTTCACCAGGTAGTCGCGGCGGCGGCGGATGCGATGCACCTTCTCGGCGAGATTGACGGCCTGGAACCAGGTGGAGAAGGCGCGCACCAGGTCGCGCGCCAGTGCCGGCGGCCGCTCGCGCACGCAGGCGGCGAGCTCGACGCGCGCGTCGCTCTCGCCGGCGCGGCTGCGGATCGCGGCGACGCGGTCCAGCTCCACCAGCTCGAACAGCTGCTCGCCGCCCTGCTCGCGCAGGATCTCGCCCACCAGGGCGCCGAGCGCGTGCACGTCGTCGCGCAGCGGCTCGTGCTTGGGAGGGAAGTGCAGGTCGCTGCGGTTCACGCTTCAATCCCAGGTGTTGGCGCGGGCGGCGAAATCCGCGCGCTGCGCGCGCACCACGCAGAAGCGCTGCCCGGTGGGTGCCTCCATCACGTACCAGCTGCGCACCGGGCCGACGCGTTTCGCGCCGAGCCGCTCGAGCCGCGCCACTTCGGCCTCGATGTCGTCGGCTTCGATGTCGAGGTGCACGCGGCTCGCATGCCCGACCTGCTGCACCTCGAGATGGGGCTGGTCGGGCGCCGTGGCAAGGGTGCGGTACTTGGTGTCGGCGGGGTCCGCCGGCGCACGCACCTCGAGCCCGAGCGCCTCGCTCCAGAAGCGCGCCGCGGCCTCCAGATCCTCGCTGTGGCAGTCGATGATGAAGCCGGCGAGACGACTCTTGTGCATAGGATGCTCCCCTCAACCTGCCAGCAGCACCGACTCGGCGCGCTCGAGCTCTTCGGGCTGGCCGTAGATGACGACGATATCGCCCTCGTGCAGCACGGTGCCCTCGGCGGGCTCGCGTCCGAGGATCCCCTGGCGCCGCACGCCGGTGAAGGTCACCTCGACGCCGCGGCCGCGCACCTCCCCGAGCGTGCGCCCCACCGCCCATGCCCCCGGCGGCACCACCACGGACTTGAGCTCCTCGCGATGCTCGCTCAGCTCGTCGACCGGGCGCGGATCGCCGCGGCGCACGATGTTGCGCAGCACCGCGTAGCGGCTGCTGCGGATGTCGCCGAGCGTGCGCACCACGCGCGGCACCGGCACGTGCAGCAGCATCAGTACGTGCGACACCAGCATCAGGCTCGCCTCGAAGGTCTCGGGCACGACGTCGGTGGCGCCGGCATCCTGCAGCTCCTTGAGCCGGGCATCGTCGGCGGTGCGCACCAGCACCGGCACGTTGGGCCGCAGGCGGCGGACGCTGCGCAGAATTCCGACCGAGGTGTGAGGGTCCGAGAAGCTTATGACCACCGCGCTCGCCTTGCTCAAGCCCGCCTTGGCGAGCAGCTCCTCGTCGGAGGAGTCGCCGTAGATCACCGGATCCCCCGCCTGACGCGCGGCGCGGATGCGCGCCGGATCGAGATCGAGCGCGATGTACTCGAAACCCTGCGATTCGAGCACGCGCGCCACGTTCTGGCCGACGCGCCCGAAGCCGCAGAGGATCACGTGCTCGCGCTGGGCGATCTCCCCGGTGGCGGCGTCCTCGCGCTCGATGGCGGTGGCGAGGGGTGCGTGCTCGCGCAGCAGCGCCCGGGCGACGCGCTTGTTGTTGTTGAGGATGACCGGGGACAGCAGCATCGACAGCACGATCGCCACCACCAGCGGCTCGCCGACCCTCTCGGGCACGAGCCCCGCTTGCAGCAGGATGGTGCACAGCGCCACCCCGAACTCGCCGCCGATCGAGATGACGATGCCGGTACGCAGCGCCTTGAAACGCGAGCTGGTGAAGGGGCGCGCGACCAGCGCCGCGATCACCGCCTTGAGCGCCACCATGGTCACGAGCAGCAGCAATACCAGCGGCAGCTCGCGCCCCAGCAGGCGCAGATCGAGCAGCATGCCGACGGAGATGAAGAACAGGCCCAGCAGGATGTCGCGGAACGGGCGGATGACCGCCTCGATCTGGTGCCGGTACTCGGTCTCCGCCAGCATCATGCCCGAGAGAAACGCGCCGAGCGCGAACGACAGTCCGGCGACGTGCGACACCCAGGCGGAGCCGAGCGCCACCAGCAGCACGGTGAGCGTGAACAGCTCGCGCAGCCGGCTGTGGGCGATCTCGTGAAACAGCGGGCGCAGCAGCCAGCGGCCGGCGGCCAGCACCGCCACGATCGACAGCGCGCCGCCGAACACGGCGATGAGACTCTCGCTCAGGCTGAAATGGTCGGCGCCTTCGGCGAGCGCCGCCGCGAGCGCCAGGAACGGCACGAACGCCAGATCCTGGAACAGCAGCATGCTGAAGGCGAGCCGGCCGTGCGTGCGGTTGAGCTCGGCACGCTCGGTGAGCTGGTGCAGCAGGATCGCGGTCGAGCTCATCGACACCGCTCCCCCGAGCACGATCGCCGGCAGCCAGCCGACGCCGAGCTGATGAGCGATGAGCGCACAGACGGCGGCGGTGGCCGCGACCTGCAGCCCGCCGAGGCCAAACACCTCGCCGCGCATCGCCAGCATGCGAGGGAGCGAAAACTCGAGGCCGAGCGTGAACAGCAGGAACGCCACGCCGAGCTCGGCCAGCAGGCGCGTCGTGCCCGAGTCCGATACGACCCCGAGCGCGTGCGGGCCGAGCAGCAGTCCGAGAGTGAGATAGGCGAGCGTGGTCGGCAGGCCGAGACGCCGCGCGAGCGTCACCAGGAAGACGGAGCCGGCGAGGAGCAGCAGGACCTGGGTGAGCGGCGCGATCATCGGTTGCCAACTTAGACTGCGCCGTGCGACAAACGCAACGGGCGCGCACCGCGCGCCGTGCGCGGCCCGAGGAGGTCAGCGGCCGCGTGGCTTACGCGACCAGGAAGCGATCTGCGGCGGGGGTGCGAGGCCGGGGGGCACCCGCGCGTCGGGGACTGGCGTGCCCCCCTTCAGCTCGAGTGGCAGCACGCCCGCCCAGCAGGGCCGCGAATAGTCGGTCTCGAGATCGATCGGCGGTCCGGTGCGGATCTTGGCGGAGGCTTCCTCGATCGGCAGCGCCAGCACCGTGGTGAGATCGAGCTCCTGCGGCGTCGGCGCCCGCAGCAGCGCGCTGCGCCCCGGGTGCACGCGCTCGATCAGGGCGTGCATGGCGCGGCCCTTTTCGTCCCGGTCGGTGACCCGGCGCCCGGCGCCGAGCACCACCACCGAACGGTAGTTCATCGAGTGGCGGAAGTACGAGCGCGCCAGCACCAGCGCATCGATCAGCGTAACGGTGACGCACAGGGGCGCGCCGTCGCTAAGTGAGCCGAGCATGTGATTGGCGGCGGCGCCGTGCAGGTAGAGCTGCTCGTCGATGCGCGCGTGCGTCGTCGGCAGCACGAAGGGCTGGGCGTCGGCCACGAAACCGACGTGGCAGATGAGCGCCTCGTCGAGAATGGCGTGGATGGTGGCGCGCTCGTAATTGGCCCGCTCGCGATGGCGCACGAGCGTAGTGCGAGGCGTGGCGGCGATGGGCTTAGTCAGATTCCCGACTGCCAGGTGCTCGGCATGCCGGCCTTGCCGATGGCGTCCTCGATCAGGAGGCACGCATCACGTGCCTCGGGCTGCGCCCGCAGGCTGCGCGCGATGGAGTTGAGGAAGCGGCACATGAGCGCCAGGTTCGGGTGGCCCGCGTGCAGCTGCTGCTCGACACTATCGATGGCTTCGATCAGATCCTGCTGATCGCAGATCGGGAACGTCATGCTCGTGACGGCATACTGAACGGACACCAGCGCCTGATGTATTGCGGCCTGCTGCTCCCCATCCATGGGAGAGAATTTGAACCCGTTTGAGCCGGCCCGCAAGCCCCGCCGGACGGATCCGCGGCGCCGCCCCCTCAAAAGCAAAGAGCCCCGCCGTTTTCGCGGCGGGGCCCCTCAAGGTCAGCAGAAAATGTTTACTTCGGCGGGGTGGTCGAGGACGAATCGCTCTTCTCGCCGCTCTTCTCGGTCTTCTTGTGGTGCTTCTTCTTATGCTCCTTCTTCGTGTCCTTCGACGTGTCCGCGGTGGACGAGGAGGAAGCAGCCGGGGCCGGGGCCGGGGCCGGGGTCGACTGGGCGAAGGCCGGACCGGCGATCAGGGCAAGCGCGATGACAGGAATGAGCTTCTTGAACATGTGGTCTCCAAAAGAATTTAAGTGTGCGCAGCGTGCGCGAGGCGGGCGTATTATCACAGGATTCCCCGTCGCCAAGAGCCATATGACTGCAAAGTAATGTTGCGGTCTGGGTGCCTGCAACACATTGATATTAAAGGTGAATTTAGTCTGAACGGCGACTGAATCCGCAGCTCAGTGTCCGTGAAAGGTGACGAGCGTCTGCACCGGCACGCCGAGCGCGCCGACCTTCGCCGAGCCGCCGAGATCGGGAAGATCGACGATGAAGCACGCGGCCAACACCCGCGCGCCGAGCGAGCGCAGGAGCTGCACCGCCCCGAGCGCCGTACCGCCGGTGGCGATGAGGTCATCCACCAGGATGATGTCCTCGCCGGCACCCACCGCGTCGCGGTGCATCTCCATCTCATCCAGTCCGTACTCGAGCGAATAGGCCACGCGCACCGTCGCGTGCGGCAGCTTGCCCTTCTTGCGGATCGGCACGAAGCCCGCGCCGAGGCGCGCGGCGATCGCGCCGCCGAGAATGAAGCCGCGCGCCTCGATGCCGGCAATGCGGCTGACGCCGCTCGAGAGCCACGGCAGTGCGAGCAGCTCCACCACGCTGTGAAAGGCGCGCGCGTCGCCGAGCAGAGTGGTGATGTCGCGAAACTGGACGCCGGGCTTCGGGTAGTCCGCGATGGTGCGGATCGCGGCGCGCAGCTCCGCGGGCGTGAGCAGTTCCATGGCCTGAACTCTACTCCGCGGGCCGGCGGCGCCACACCAGGGTCTGGTTGTTGGCTGGCATCGGGTGGTCGGCGGCGAGCTCGAGGCCGGCGGCTGCCGCCAGGCGCTGCAGCGCCTCGAAATCCCGGATGCCGCTCGCGGGATCGCGCCGCTTCAAGTAGCGGTCGAACTCCGCGTTGCTGTCGCTCGAGTAGCCGCCGTGGTAGCGGAACGGGCCGTAGACGCACAGCACACCCGGCGCGCCGAGCACGGCGCCGACCCCGCGGAAGAAATGCTCCACCGCGTCCCACGCCATGATGTGGAGCGTATTGGCGCTGAATACCGCATCGACGCGCTCGAGCGGCCAGGGGTGCGCCCGCACATCGAGCGCGACGGCCGGGCGCAGGTTCGGTGGTCCCTCGAGCCCGATTCGCTCGGCGAGTGGCTCGAGCGCGCCGCCGAGCTCGGTCGGCTGCCAGCTGAGGTGGGGGAGGTGGCGCGCGAAATGCACGGCATGCTGGCCCGTGCCGCTGCCGATCTCGAGCACCGCGCGGCTGGCGGCGAGCTCGCCTGCGAGCACCGCGAGGATCGGGCCCTTGTTGCGCTCGCAGGCTTCGGAGACGGTCAGCACCGGCGGAGTCTGCGACAATGACCGCATGCAAGCCATAGACGCTCTGGTGACGCGCCGCTCGGCCACCACCCTCACGGAACCCGCGCCCGATGCGGGCGCGCTCGAGCTCATCTTCGCGAGCGCGGTGCGCGCCCCGGATCACGGCCGGCTGCGCCCCTGGCGCTTCCTCGTGGTGCGCGGGGCGGCGCGCGGGCGCTTCGGAGAGCTGCTCGCCCGCCACCTCGCGCGCATGCAGCCGGCGTCGACCCCGGAATCGCTGCAGCGCGAGCGCGACAAGGCGTTCC
>DASPOP010000145.1:0-6280 GCA_035625955.1 Steroidobacteraceae bacterium
CAGTCCGTGATCCGCGATCAGGTACGCAACGGCGTCGCCGTGCGCATGGCGGTGCTGGCCGAGGTCCTGCGGACCGCGCGCCCATGACCGCAGCTGAGCGCGGCAGCATCTTCCTCGAGCGCGCGCGCGTCATTTCCCAGCTGGCCTGGGACGCCGGGCAGTTCGTGCTGCGTGTCGCGGCGCCGAAGTGCGCCGCGCATGCCGAGCCGGGCAGCTTCGCGCACGTGACCTGCGATGCGGCGATTCCCATGCGCCGGCCCTTGTCGATCATGCGGGCCGACGCACGCGCCGGCTGGATCGAGATGCTCTACAAGGTCGTGGGCAAGGGCTTAGCGGCGCTGGCCGCGGCTAAAGCGGGCGATGAGCTGAGCATCCTCGGTCCCATCGGCCGCCCGTTCAGCGCTCACCCCGAGCGGCCGCGGACGCTGCTCGTCGGCGGGGGCGTCGGCATCCCGCCGATGGTGTTCCTCGCCGAGCGGCTGCACGAGGCGGCCGCTGCCCCGGGCGCAGCGGTGGCCTGGAAGCCGCTGGTCCTGATGGGGTCCGAGGTCCCGTTTCCATTCCGACCTAAGCCTTCGACCCTCATCGTCCCGGGCATCCCCGACGGCACGATCGCCGCGATGCCGCTCCTCGAGGAGTGGGGCGTCCCGACCCGGCTCGCGAGCCGCTCGGACTTTCCGGGATGCTTCCCGGGTTTCGTCACGCAACTCGCCGACGCCTGGCTCGGGTCATTGGGCCCCGGGGAGCTCGGCGAGGTCGAGATCTTTGCCTGCGGGCCGACGCCGATGCTGGAAGTCACCACGCAGATCGCGCGCCGCTTCGGCGTGCCCTGCCAGGTGTCGCTCGAGGAGTTCATGGCGTGCGCGGTGGGCGGCTGCGCCGGCTGCGCCGTCGCGGTGCGCACGCCCGAGGGACCCGCGATGAAGCGGGTGTGCGTCGACGGGCCGGTGTTCGACGCCTACGCGGTTTTCTGAAGCCGAGGCACCGTGAGGCTGAGGCTGGCGGCGGTACTGACGCTCGGAGCGCTCGCCGCTTCAGGGTGCGATCGCCATACGGCCGGCAGCAGCGCGCCACCGCCCCCGCCCCCGCTGCGCGCCTGGCCGGAGGGCCGCGCGCCGCCCATGAAGATCACCGACGATCTGACGCTCGCCGTTCCCCTCGCGTTCGAGCGCACGGCGGTCGAGCGCGAGCCCGCGCCGGCCGGCGCGGGCTCACCAGGCGCCGGCCCGCCGGGCTCCGCCCACGGGGAAGTGCACTTCGATTTCTTCCTGCCGGACTTCAGCGGCTACACCCTGGACAATTACCGCAGCGACGCCGACCCGAACCGAGTCGAGGTCGTGTATGTGCATGCCGGCGACCCGCACGAGGCCGAGCCGGATGCGCCAGGGGAGTACCCGCCCAACATGCTGAAGCGCGCGCTGCAGCAGCTGCTCGACCCGAAGCAGCACCGCGATCAGTACGGGTTGCGATGCTACCCGGGGCGCGTGTTCACCAACCGCATCACCTGTTTCGGGCGGCGCGGCCCGGAGCCGGGCGAGGACATCATGCTCACTGCGCTCGTGCCGCCCTACGCCGCGGACCTCACCTTCCCGATGTATCAGGCGCGCTACTTCTCCCGGCGCTACGGCGGCGTGCGGATCGAGTGGCGCGCGCACGTGAGCCAGCTCGCGCGCTGGCGCGCGATCGATGCGCAGATCTGGAGGTTCATCGACGGGTGGCGGGTCGTGCCGCCGTCATCCGGCGCGGCCGCGGCACCGGAACCGGCCGGATAGCCCGGCCGCGCCGCTAACGGGTCAGCCGCAGCTGCAGCGCCTGCGCTCTGGCAGCGTGAATCTCATCACCCCTCGAGACGATGCCCGGCAGCGCGCGATTCGCTCCTGCCGCTCCTGCCACCGCCGGAGCCTGCACCGTGGCCGCCGGTGCCAGCAGATTGCTAGGCGCCGCCGCGGCCAGCGGCTTGCCGCACAGGATGCGGTTGCCGGTGCCCTGGTCGGTGAAAGTGTTGCAGCGGCCGATATAGACGTTGTTGGTCGACTCGGGGCCGAAGAAGACGTCGCCCGCCAGGGAGGCGAAGTGCGAGATATCGTTGCCGAGCGCGAGATTCGAATCCGCGATGTCCGCCGGGTCGAAGCCGAGGATCTGCACCGCATTGCCGCCCGTTCCGTCGATCAGATTGCCGGCCATCACCGAATCCTCGACCGCGCCTTCAAACACGATGCCGCCGTTGAAGGTCGTGGCCGAGTGGGTGGACACGTGGTTGCCGAGGACCAGCGCGCCCTGCGTCGCACCCGAGGAGGGGAAGGCGATGATGTCCATGCCGTCCGCCTGCGGGTGGTTCGTGACCACCGTGTTGGCGGCGATGGTGTAGTGCGCCTCGGCGTGCCCGCCGACGAACACGCCCGAAGGGAACGCAAACGGGTCGCCGTTGCCCATCGTCACGTGGTTGTTGACGAGAGCAACCTGGCCATGGGCGCGGAACACGAGGATGCCGATGGTCTGCACCTCGCCGTCGCTCGAGAGGAAGTTCACCGTGTTGCCGCTGACGTTGATGTCGGCTGCCACCTCGTCGAACTGCATGCCGTTGACGAAGTCGCCGCCGGATATCTCTATGGTATTGCCGGTGATGTTGATGCGGCCGGTGACCGCGTTGAGCGGGTCATCGAAACCTGAGACGAATATGCCTTCGATCTCGGTGGCGCCAAAGAACAGCAACAGCGGCACGATGCCGCGGATGCGGTTACCGACGATGTCGGCGCCGGTGGAACGGATGAGCGCAATGGGCGAATCGAGCGAGCCCTCGAAGTCTATGCCCTGGATCCGACTCTTCACCGGGGATGCGCAGAATATCGAATTGAATCCTCCGCTGATCGTCGTCATGTGCCCATGCACGGTCTCGCCGATGATGCTCACGTCGGTGCTCAGGCTGACGCCGCCGGCAACCGCGATGTCGGCCGGCCCGAAGTTGAACGCGGTCGGCTGGCCCGAGACGTTGGTGGCCTTGAGGACCACGGTGCCGCCCTGATCGATGGCGGCCTGCACATTCTGGACGTCGAGCGGAAACGCGCCCGTGGGATAGACCGTCGTCGTGGCCGCCACCGCCGCCTGTGCGACCGCGTACGAGCAGACCGTGAAGAGGAACAGGTAGACCGACAGACCCGGCTGACGCCTGCGCATACGGAATTCCCCTGCGTCGGGCGGCTCGCACGCGAGCCGCGGGCGACGCTCTCTGGAGTTGTTGTGGTTGGTTATCGGCGCTGAGCGTCCGCCCCGGCCGTCACGATGTCAACGAGCAACGCGCGCCGCCACGGCGGCGCCGCGCCTGCTGCGTTACGGCATAACTTAACGCGCCGTGATATATGAGGGCGCGGCCCGGCCGCCGCGCTCAACCGAAGTTGATCTTCGCCTCGAGGTTGGCGCGCGAGTCGGCGTTGGCGAGCGCCTCTTCCAGCGGCACACGCCCGGCGCGATAGAGGTTGAAGAGCGCGAGGTCGAAGCTCTGGATGCCGCGCTCGCTCGAGGCGTGGATCGCTTCCTTGATCGCCATCACGTCGCCCTTCTTCACCAGCGTCTGGATGTGCGGGGTGTTGATCATCACCTCGAGCGCCGCCAGCCGCTTGTTGTCGACCCCGATGATCAGGCGCTGCGCCATGATGGCACGCAGGTACTGCGACAGGTCGAGAAAGATCTGGTTGTGCTGCTCGCGCGGGAACATGTTGATGATGCGGTCGAGCGACTCGGCGCAGTTGTTGGCGTGCATGGTGGCGAGCACCAGGTGACCGGTGCCGGCGAGGTTGATGGCCGCCTCCATGCTCTCGCGGTCGCGGATCTCACCGATCAGGATCACATCCGGCGCCGCACGCACCACGCCGCGCAGCGCGCGCGCGTAGCTCTTGGTGTCGAGCCCCACCTCGCGCTGATTGACGATCGAGCGCTTGTTGGTGTGCAGGAACTCGAGCGGGTCCTCGATGGTGACGATGTGGTCGGAGGAGTTCTCGTTGCGGTGGTTGATCATCGCCGCGAGCGTGGTCGACTTGCCCGAGCCGGTGGCTCCCACCATGAGGATCAGGCCGCGCTTGAGCAGCACCAGGTCGGCGCACACCTCGGGAAGGCCGAGCGCATCGAGCCGCGGCATGTCGGCGGTGATGTAGCGCATCACCATCGCCGGGTAGCCGCGCTGCATGAAGACGTTGACGCGGAAGCGCCCGAGCCCGGGCTCGGACACCGCGAAGTCGAGCTCGAACTCGCGCGTGAAGTACTCGCGCTGCTCGGGCGACATGATAGCGAGGGCCGTCTGCTTCACCGTCTCGGGAGTCAGCACCTGGCGGTTGACCGGCAGGATCTGCCCCTCGATCTTGATCTTGATGGGGGCGTTGGAGGTGAAGAACAGGTCGGAGGCCTTCTTCTCCACCATCAGCTTGAACAGCGGCTTGGTGTTTAGCGTCGGGTGGCCCGCGGCCGTGACCGCCGCCACGGCCTCGGCGCCGAGGCGCTGCGTCTCCGCGCCGCTAAGCGCCGCCTGCGTCCCGGTGGTGGTCTCCAGGGGCTGTACTTTGGCTTCTTTGGCCATCAGATGTTGCGTCCGTGCTCTTCCTCGACGACCTGCAGCGCGGCGGCGTCCTCGACGGTCTTCATCTCGCGCTTGCCCTCGAGCTTGATGCGTAAGCGGAGCTCGTTCTTCGAGTCGGCGTTGCGCAGCGCGTCCTCGTAGGAGATGAAGCCGGTCTCGTACAGCTCGAACAGCGCCTGGTCGAAGGTCTTCATGCCGAGCCGGGTGGAGCGCGACATCACGTCCTTGATCTTGGCGACCTCGCCCTTGAAGATCAGGTCCTGGATCAGCGGCGAGTTCAGCATGATCTCCATGGCCGCGATGCGCCCGACCCCGGCTTCGCGCGGAATCAGCCGCTGCGACACCATGGCGCGGATGTTGAGCGACAGGTCCATGAGCAGCTGATCGCGCCGCTCGTCGGGGAAGAAGTTGATGATGCGGTCGAGCGCCTGGTTGGCGCTGTTGGCGTGCAGCGTGGCGAGCACCAGGTGGCCGGTCTCGGAGAACTGGATGCCGTACTCCATGGTGTCGCGGTCGCGGATCTCGCCGATCAGGATCACGTCCGGGGCCTGGCGCAGGGTGTTCTTGAGCGCGTTGTGCCACGACTCGGTGTCGACGCCCACCTCGCGGTGCGTGATGACGCAGCCTTTGTGGGTGTGCACGTACTCGACCGGGTCCTCGATGGTGACGATGTGGCCGCGGGTCTTCTCGTTGCGGTAGCCCACCATGGCGGCGAGCGTGGTCGACTTGCCCGAGCCGGTGCCGCCCACGATGATGCACAGTCCGCGCTTCGACAGCACGACCTCCTTCAGGATCGGCGGCAGGTCGAGCTCCTCGAAGGTCGGGATCTTGGCGTTGATCAGGCGGATGACGCAGCCGATGGCGCCCTGCTGCACGAAGCTGCTGACGCGAAAGCGCCCGATACCAGGCGGCGCGATCGCAAAGTTGCACTCCTTGGTGGCGTCGAATTCCTTGGTCTGGCGGTCGTTCATGATGGCGCGCACCAGGGTGGCCGACTGCTCGGCGGTGAGCGCGCGCTCGGACTGCGGGCGGATCTCGCCGTCCACCTTGATGGCCGGCGGGAAGCCGGCGGTGATGAACAGGTCGGACGCCTTCTTCTCGGTGACCCGCCGCAGCAGGTCCTGCATCAGCTTGATGGCCTGGTCGCGATCCATAGATCAGCCTCTCCTCTGCCCCGCTCCTACAGCGCGTCCTTGTTCTGTGCCTTGTAGCGCGCCTCTTCCTTGCTGACCTGGCCCTTGGTGACGAGGTCGGCGAGGCATTGATCGAGCGTCTGCATGCCCTGCGCGCCGCCGGTCTGGATGGATGAGTACATCTGCGCGATCTTGCCCTCGCGGATCAGGTTACGGATCGCCGGCGTGCCGATCATGATCTCGTGCGCCGCGAGGCGTCCGCCGCCGTTCTTCTTCAGCAGCGTCTGCGAGATGACCGCGCGCAGCGATTCCGACAGCATCGAGCGCACCATGTCCTTCTCCTCGCCGGGAAAGACGTCGACGATGCGGTCGATGGTCTTGGCGGCGGAGCTGGTATGCAGCGTGCCGAACACCAGGTGGCCCGTCTCGGCGGCGGTGAGCGCCAGGCGGATGGTCTCCAGGTCGCGCATTTCACCGACCAGGATGACATCGGGGTCCTCGCGCAGCGCCGAGCGCAGCGCCTCGCTGAAACCGAGGGTGTCGCGGTGCACCTCGCGCTGGTTGACCAGGCAGCGCTTCG
>DASPOP010000146.1:0-10037 GCA_035625955.1 Steroidobacteraceae bacterium
GCGATCTCCTTCTCGGTCAGCAGGTCCGTCAGCGGGTGGTAAGACTGCGCGCGGTTGCGCTGTCCGTGCATCACCTGCAGCCAGCTCAGCTTGGAGAACAGCTCGTTGCCCTCGCGGAACAGCCGCCCGTGCGTGCGGAACAGGCTCATCCGGCGCTCCAGGAACTCCGGCACCGGCATCGCGCGCGTGTAGTTCCAGAACGCGGTGTCGGTGCGCTCGGTCGCCTTGTAGTGCAGGATGATGAAGTCCCGCACCCACTCGTACTCCAGGCGCATGACCTCGTTGTACTTGTCGCGGTCGGCAGCGTCGAAGCCGGCCGTGGGGAAGAACGCCAGCAGATGCTGGATCGATTTCTGCACCAGGTGGATGCTGGTCGACTCGAGCGGCTCGAGAAAGCCGCTCGACAGCCCCACCGCCACCACGTTGCGGTTCCAGCCGAGCTTGCGCCGTCCGGTCGTGAAGCGGATGGTGCGCGGCGCGGCGAGCGGCTCGCCGTCGAGGTTGCCGAGCAGCACGCTGGTCGCCTCGTCCTCGCTCAGGTACTTGCTCGAGAAGACGTAGCCGTTGCCGATGCGGTGCTGCAGCGGGATGCGCCACTGCCACCCGGCCTGGCGCGCGGTGGAGCGCGTGTACGGATGCAGCGCGTGCGCCGAGCGGCACGGCACCGCGACCGCCCGATCGCAGGGCAGCCAGTGCGTCCAGTCCTCGAATCCGGTGTGCAGGGCGCCCTCGGTCAGCAGACCGCGGAATCCGGAGCAGTCGATGAACAGCTCGCCGGCGACGGTGGTGCCGGAGTTGAGCCTGACGGCGCTGACGTAGCCGTCGCCTTCACGCAGCTGCACGTCGACGATCCGGCCCTCGACCCGCTCCACTCCCCGCGCCTCGCTGTAGCCGCGCAGGTAGCGCGCGTACAGCGAGGCATCGAAGTGGAACGCGTAGGCGATCTGCGACAGCGGCGACTTCGGCATGTCGGCGCGCGGGCGCATGAACTTGTCGTGCAGGCACGCCATCGTGTTGATCGAGTAGCAATCCAGCTCCTTGGCCTTGCCCGCCAGGTACTGCTTGAGCCAGTACTGGTGGAAGTCGACCGTCCAGGTGTCCTGGCCGACGACGCCGAAGCCGTGAATGTAGCGGTCACCGAGTCGCGCCCAGTTCACGAACTCGATGCCGAGCTTGAAGGTGGCCTGGGTCTGCCGCATGAACTCGTTTTCGTCGAGCTCGAGCATGGCGTTGTAGACGATGATCGGCGGGATGGTCGCCTCGCCGACGCCGACCGTGCCGATCTCATCCGACTCGATCAGCGTGATCGGATAGCGCCCCTTCAGCACCTTGGCGAGAGCCGCGGCCGTCATCCACCCGGAGGTGCCGCCGCCGACGATCACGATGCGCATGGATTGGGCGTCCGCCATGAAATTCCTCCGCCTGGCGGAGTCCGCAAGGCCAGCAGTCAGGCCATTCTGCGCTCGTCGCGCCGCAAAAAAAACGTGCCGCCCTCAGGCGGGCGGCACGGGTTGTTGGCGCGGATCAGGGCTCGAACTTGTAGAAGAAGCGCAGATCGTAGTTGGCGCCCGTCTGCGTCGTGGTGACCGGGCCGCCGAAGGCCTGCTGCGTCTGATACTTCGGCTTGTTGAGGTTATTACCCTCGAAGCGGATGCCCAGGCCCTTGAGCCAGCCGGACTGGAACTCGTAGCCGGCCTGCGCCGATACCCAGGTCTGCGGCATGATGTATACCAGCGTCGGGTACGCGCCGACGACGCTGTTGTCGGTCACGCTGCCGATGTACTCGGAGCGCTTGTTGTCGGCCACGAAGGCGCTGAACCCCCACTTCTCGAAGTAGAAAATCACCTTATCGTTGATGTGCGACAGATTCGGCAGGCCCGTCGTCAGATTGACGTTCACCTGGTTGGCGGGACCCAAGCCGATGGTATTCGGCACCACGATGGAGCTCAGGGTCGAGGAAAAGCTGCCGCTGATGCCGAAGCCATCGAGCCAGGACGTCAGCATGCTGAAGGGGAGCGACGCCGCGAGCTCGAGGCCGTGGATGTTGCCGCCGCTGAGGTTGACCGGCTCGGTGAAGGTGCCGAGCGCCCCCCCGCCGCAGCCGCCACTAGGACCGGTGGGCAGGGCTATGCCCAGAGCGCCGGCGAGCTTGGTGAAGTCGTATCCGCACGCGTAGGTGTATTGCGTGATGTAGCTGTTCAGATACTTATAGAACAGCGCGGCGCTGAAATAAGCCTTGGTTTCGAAATATTTCTCGTACGACAGATCGAAGGCCGTCGCCTTGAACGGTTTGAGGTCCGGATTGCCCGCATTGCCGACCAGTGTGTTGTAGGTCGTGACCTGGCCGGGAGGGGGGTTGGGGCTGCTGGTCAGGTCTTTGGCGACGGCCAGCGTATTGGCCATCTGCGTCATATCCGGGCGGGCGATCTGCTCGGAGATCGCAAGGCGCAGCAGGTTGCTGTTGCCGAAATCGCCGGTCAGGTTGAGCGACGGCAGGAAGTCGTTGAAGCTCGTGCCCGCCGTGCTGAGCGAGACGGCCGGATTGTTCAGCTGGACGTTTTCCCCGACGTTGGCTACGTAGCCGTCCGAGGACTGGTTGGTGAACACCCACTGGCCGCCTACGTTGCCGCGCACCGGGATACCCATCCACTCGGTATTGACGTCGAGCTTGAGATAGGCGGTCGTGGCCTTCTCGGTCACCGTCCAGGTCTTCGCCAGGATATCGGCGTTGTACTTCGGCAGGATGGTCGCGCCCGGCCAGAGGTTCGCGCTCGGGCTGAACGACAGGAAGTTGAGGCCGGTCCCGCCGACATCGTTGGCGACGAAAGCGTTGCCCGGGAACGGAATGTCGCCGTAGCCGCCCGGTTGCGTCGAGACGATCAGGCCTTCGTTGGTGATGTACTCCTTGAAGCGCTTGGTGAAGTTAAGTCCGAACTGCAGCTCGCTGAACAGCCCGTTGCCGTTCAGGGTGTGACCGAAGTCGAGGCGTGTGGCGTACAGCGTATCGGTGATGGTCGGCCCCTTGCTGTAGCCGGCCTGCGGCACCGTATCGCCTGCGAACGGCCCCGAGGTATAGCTGACGCCGCTCCACCCGTCGATGCTGTGCACGAAGACCTGGGTCGGATCGGTGTAGGGCGTCGCGAGCGAGAGATTGGGAATGCCGCCGCCGACGGCCGCCACGCCGTTGGTGAAGTTCAGCGTGTTGGCCGCGTCGATCGTCGCATAAGCCTCGTTGTCGCGCCGGACCCGCTGCGCCCGGTTGTGGTTGATATCGAGCGAGACGTTCCAGTCGTCGGCCAACTTGACGGCGTGGTTCCAGCCGAAGGACTCGATGGTGTCCTGATCGAAGATCACCTCGCTGCGGTCGATTATCGGGTTGCCGCTATTGGTTGGGTTGGTCGGACTGAGGGTGTAGGGCGCCATCGCGATCGAGCCCGTGTCGACGATGCCGTTCACGACCGTGGCGTTGGTGATGGTGTTGATGCCTGGGTTACCGAACGCGAGACCGGCCTGCGCCTGGGCAATGTGCTCGTAGACGTTGATCTTGGCGTAGTAGTAGTCGATCTCGCTCTGGTAAACGTCGTTCGGCTTGAACCTGAGGATCACTGCGCCGCCGTTGCGATTCTCGGAGTAGTTATTGGTGGCGTAATTGAAGCCGCCGACGAACTGCGGGCATGCGGGGTTACCGGCTGTCCCGCAATTCGGAGCCGCCAGGTTCACACCGGCCGAATTGAACACGTTGGCGTAGCCGGCATTGCCCCAGCTGGCGTCGCTCAGCTCGGTGCTGTCGTGATCGCTGTGCACGAAGCCGATCGCAAAGCCCAGCTTGCGGTCCGCAAACTGGTCGACGAAGCTCAGTGTGTATTTCTTGCCCTTGCCGACCGGGGTGCCGGCGACGCCTTCGTTAAAGCGGTCGAACTCGTAGCTGCCCCTGGCGATCAGGTGGTCGTAGCTCAGCGGGTCGATGAGGCGCTGGTCGATCGTGCCGGCGAGTCCGGCCGTCATCAGCGCGGCATCGCCGCTCTTGTATACCGTCGCACCCGCGATCAGCTCCGCCGGGTAGACGCTGAGATCCACGGCACGGCTGTCGAGCGTGCTGGTTTGCTCGCGGCCGTTCATCAGATAACCGTTGAAGTCGGGGCCGAGGCCCCGGATGCTCACGCTGGTCGCGTTACCGTGGCTGTCGCGCTGGGTGGTCACGCCCGGCAAGCGGGCGAGCGATTCGGCGATGGTTGTGTCCGGCAGCTTGCCGATATCCTCGGCCGAGATCGTCTCCTCGATCACGTCCGCCTTCTTCTTCTGCGTGATCGCGGTCTCGATGCCGGCGCGGATGCCGGTGATCACCACTTCCTGCAGTGGTTCCTGGTTGGAGGCCTGATCCTGATCGGCGGCGCGCGCCACGCCGCCCGTGGCCGTCAGCAACAGGGCACAGCCGGCGGCTGCCGAGCCGGCGGCGAACCCGCGCGAGCGGATGGCGGAGTGGACGAATTGGCTAATCGGGCGGGGCTGCTGCGTCGTCTTCACTTTGGTTCTTCCCCTTGAGTGTGGCCAAAAGGCGCGGGCGCACAGTGCAGCGTGCTGCACGAGTCACCCACGGCCTTTCCCCCTGTCGAAATACGAATGGTTCCGAGGATTGATCCCGGTCGTTCTGGTTGCCATCTTAATCGCCTTGTGTGGCGCGCCAACCCCACCGCATACGTATTCATGCACGGCCCGCGCGGCCGGCGGCCCAGAAACCCTGCTGCATCAGCGATGTCCGAAGGAGTAGGCTGTGTGGGAATTCCGCAACGCGGGGGGAGCACTCACATGATGAGACTGCCAGCGATCCTCGTGCTCACGGGCCTCTCGGGCCTGCCGGCGGCCGTCACCGGCCAGAATGCAGAGGCGACGACCACCGTGTTGTTCTCTGCCGCGATGCACGATGCGTTCAAGACGATCTACGGCGCACCAGAGGAAGGGGCCCTCGCGCAGACGATCCGCGAACGGGTCGGCGCCGCGTTGCGCAGCGGCGGGTGCGATGGCCTGGCCCGGGTGGAGATCACGCTGCTCGATGCGCGCCCGACCCACCCGACCGACAAGCAGATCGGCGATAACGCTGCCCTCGATCGCCTGCGAACGCACTTCCTGGGCGGCGCCGCATTCAGCGTGCGGTTGCTCGACCCGGCCGGCCGGGAGGTGAAGTCGCTGCGCTACGACTGGTACGCGCAGGATGATCGCCATGGCTCGCGCGCCGCCGAGCCATGGGGCGACGTGCGCCTCGCCAGCGAGGGACTCGGCTCACAACTCGCGCACGAGTGCCGCGCGCTCGCGCGCTCGCGCCCGGCCACGCCCTGAGCACGGCGCGCAGCGCGCATCAGCCGGCATACGTATTCATGCGCCGCGGCGCGCAGCGCTCGTCTATTGTCCCCGGCAGACAGCTGCCAGAGAGCTCGGCGCGCGGCGCATACAAACATAACTTCCTGTGCCGAACGCCGGATGAGTCGATGCTCGTGCCGATCAACGATCGCGCTGCCATGTCCGCTCCCTGCCCGCTGCCTGCGCAAGCGCGGCGGCGCCTGGCGCTCGTCGCGGTGCTGCTGCTCGCCGCTGCGCCCGCGGCCGGCGCCGCACCCTCCTACCTCGAGCGCCCGCCGGAGCAGGAGATCATCTATTTCCTCCTGCCCGACCGCTTCGCCAGGTCCGATGCGCAGCCCGAGCCCGCGCGCGGCGGCGATCGGCTGGTGACGGGCTACGACCCGACCGACGCGAAGTTCTATCACGGCGGCTCGCTCCGCGGCATTGCCCGGCAGCTCGGCTACATCCAAGCGCTCGGGGCGACGGCGCTATGGCTCGCGCCCGTGTTCGTCAATCAGCCGGTGCAGGGACCTCCCGGCCACGAGACCGCCGGCTATCACGGCTACTGGATCACCGACTTCATGCACGTGGACCCGCATTTCGGCACCGACGCCGATCTGCATGAGCTGGTGAATGCCGCTCACGCGCGCGGCATGAAGGTCTATCTCGACATCGTCGTCAATCACACCGCCGACGTGATCCGCTACCGCGAGTGCCCGGTCGCGCCCTGCCCCTACCGGAGCGAGGCGGAGTACCCCTACACGCGCCGCGGCGGCATCAGTGGTGCGGCGATCAATCAGGGCTTTCTCGGGCTCGACGGCCCGCAGCACCAGACCGAGGAGAACTTCGCGCACCTGACGCGCCCGGATTACGCCTACACGCCCTACCTGCCGGCGGGCGAGGAGCACCGCAAGGTCCCCGATTGGCTCAACGACCCGATTTACTACCACAACCGCGGCGACAGCACCTGGGCGGGCGAAAGCGTCACGCTCGGCGACTTCTTCGGTCTGGACGACGTGATGACCGAGCACCCGCGCGTGGTGCGCGGGATGATCGAAATCTTCGGCTACTGGATCGAGCAGTACCGCATCGACGGATTCCGCATCGACACCGAGCAGCACGTCAACCCGGAATTCTGGCGCGCCTTCGTTCCGGCGATGCGCGCCCGCGCCGCGGCGGTGGGCATCCGCCACTTCCACCTGTTCGGCGAAGTCGCGACCGACAAGATGGATACGGCGCTGCTCGCCCGGCACGTGCGCGAGGACGGTATACCGGCGGTGCTCGATTTCGCCTTCGCCGCGGCCGTGCGCGATACGGTCGCCGGCAATGCGGGCACGGACAGGCTCGCGCGCCTGTTCGCCGACGATGAGGTGTATCCGGACGGCGCCGCCACCGCCCGCCAGCTGCCGACGTTCGTCAGCAACCACGACGCCGGCCGTTTCGGCTACTTCGTACGCCGCGCCCGGCCGCAGATCGAGGCCGGCGAGCAGCTGCAGCGTGTCGTGCTCGCCCACGCGCTGCTGCTGACGCTGCGCGGCGTGCCGGCGCTGTACTACGGCGATGAGCAGGGCTTCCTCGGCGATGACGGGGACGCGGGCGCGCGGCAGGACATGTTCGCCACGCGGGTCGAGAAGTACGCCCACGAAGCGCGGCTCGGCGCCGCCACTGCCGGTGGCGGCGATCACTATCAGACGACGCAGCCGCTGTACCTCGCGATCAGCGAGCTCTCGCACCTGCGCCTGGCCCATCCGGCGCTGTCGCAGGGCCGGCAGCAGACGCGCGCGGCTGCCGACAGCCCGGGCCTGTTCGCGGTATCGCGCTTCGATCCGGCCGACGGCCACGAGATCGTGCTGGCCTTCAATACCTCGCTGCAGGCGATCGATGCGCTGATCCGCGTCGACGCGCGCTCCGCCCGTTTCCGCGCACTCCATGGGGAGTGCGCCGCGCAGAGCGCCGCCCCCGGCAGCTATCGGGTACGCGTTCCGGTGCTCGGCTACATCGTCTGCGAAGCGGAAGCCGGCTCTTGAGCACGGCGCCCCTGAGGCTCAACCGTCCGGCCGCCGAGTCCTGGTGGCGCGGCGCGGTCATCTACCACATCTATCCGCGCAGCTTCGCCGACTCGAACGGCGACGGCATCGGCGACCTGCCCGGGATCACCGCGCGCCTCGAGTACGTTGCCTCGCTCGGCGTCGACGCGATCTGGCTGTCGCCGTTCTTCACCTCGCCGATGAAGGACTTCGGTTACGACATCAGCGACTACTGCGACGTCGACCCGATCTTCGGCACCCTGACGGACTTCGACCGGTTGTTGGCGAGGGCGCACGAGCTCGGCCTGCGCGTCGTCATCGACCAGGTGCTCTCGCACACCTCGGACCAGCATCCCTGGTTCCGCGAGAGCCGCGTCAGCCGCGACAACCCGCGCGCCGACTGGTACGTGTGGGCCGACCCGCGCGCCGACGGTACCCCTCCGAACAACTGGCAGTCGCAGTTCGGCGGTTCGGCGTGGACCTGGGACGCCCGCCGCCGCCAGTACTTCATGCACAACTTCCTGCCCCAGCAGCCCGACCTGAACGTGCACAACCCCGCCGTGCAGGAGGCGCTCTTCCAGAGCATGCGCTTCTGGTTCGAGCGCGGGGTGGACGGCTTCCGCCTCGATGCCATCAACCATGCCATGCACGACCGCCAGCTGCGCGACAATCCGCCGGCGCTGCCTGGCGGGCGGCCGCCGCGGCGCTCCTCGGACTTCCAGCAGCCCCTGCACAACCGCTCGCAGCCGGAAATGATCCCGTTCCTCGAGCGTATCCGCGTGCTGACCGAAGAGTACGGCGGGCGGTTCACGGTGGCCGAGATCGGCGGTGAAGGTGCCGAGTCGGACATGCCTGCCTACACGCAGGGTTCGCAGCGCCTGCACACCGCCTACGGCTTCAATTTCCTGTACGCGGACACACTCAGCCCCGCGTTGGTGCGGCGGGCAATGGATGCCTGGCCGGACACGGCCGGCACCGGCTGGCCGAGCTGGGCCTTCTCCAACCATGACGCGCCGCGTGCCGTGTCGCGCTGGGCGGCGCCGGCGGACCGCGGCGCCGTGGCGCGCTTCGCCATGCTGCTGTTGCTGACACTGCGGGGCAACGTGTTCCTCTACCAGGGCGAGGAACTGGGATTGCCGCAGGCGCAGATACCCTTCGAGGATCTGCGCGACCCGGAGGCGATCGCCAACTGGCCGCTGACACTCGGACGCGACGGGGCGCGCACGCCGATGCCCTGGCTCGCCGCCGCACCGCAGGCCGGCTTCACGACCGGCAAGCCCTGGCTGCCGCTCGGTGCCGGCCACGCAGAGTTGGCGGTGCAGGCGCAGCAGCACGACGCACACTCGACTCTCAATCTCACGCGCCATCTGCTCGCCTTCCGCCGCCGGCACGCCGCGCTGCGCGCCGGCTCGCTGCGGTTCCTCGACGCGCCCGAGCCGCTGCTCGCCTTCGAACGCAGAATGGGCGGCGTGCGCTTGCTGTGCCTGTTCAATTTCGGCGAGGCGGCGCAGCCGGCGCCCGCCGAGCTCAGCCGCTCGTGGCGCGTGCTCGAGCAGGTCGGCGGCGCCAGCCTCAAGTCCCTGCCGCGCTGGTCGGGACTGGTCGCCGCGCCCGTGGTCTGAACGACCTGCGGCGCGGCCGCGCCGCTCAGCGCCCGCCGCTCGAGCGCGCCGCGATGCGCTCGACCAGCAGCAGCGCCGGCACCCAGTAGGGGAATATCCCGTAGAGCGTATCGCTCACCGAGTGCGAATGCCGGTCGACCGCGACGAAGGTCGTCCACGCGAAGGCGGCGGCAAGCACGCAGATCAGATACCCGGGCCAGGCAACGGGGCGGTAGCCCCAGCGCGTCGGAGCAAACCACGCATGTCCCATGAACCGTCCTCCTCAGTGATACCGCACGAACACCGCAGTAGTCCGCGCCGGCACGGTGAAGGTACCCGAGGCCGCGGTCGAGGTGAAATTCCATCCGCTCGTCAATGTGGTATCGGAACCGGCCATCTGCACCGGGTGCAGCGATACCTGCCCGCTCCCCGTGCCCTTCGCCACCCCTGCGAATGACGCCAGCGAGAAGGACTGCGCGCTGGTGGTGGCGTTGTAAAGAACCACCACGCTGGTGTAGCCGGAGGTGCTCGTAGCGGCGCAGGGCGCGCCGAGCGCGATCTGCTCGACGATCAGACCGTGCACCTGCTGGCCCTGGTCGGGGAAGCTGATGCAGTTGTTGATGTCGGCGGCACTGCCGAGGCGGAACAGGTCGGTCGAGCTGCGGATTTTCAGGAATTCCTGAAAGCGCGCCGTGACGGCCGCGATGGTTGCCGCATCCGGCACCGGCTTCGAGCTCAGCAGCGGCCCGAGGGTCGTCATGTTGGCCGCATTGTTGCCGGTGTTCTGCGGCGGAAGCCCGACGCTCCAGTTGTTGACCGAGCCGTCCCAGTAGATGCGGTTGAAGTAGTCGCCGGAGTTGTAGCTGTTACTGTCGCCGGACTTCGAGCGCAGGAGGTCATCGGCGCCGTGGACGAAGGCCACTCCTTCAGCGAGCAGCACGAGCGACAGCCCGACCACCTGGGCGCGTCCGGTGTCGGCAATGCTGATGGTCGCGGGGTGCTTGTACTCGCTGATGTCGAACAGCGTCTCGTTGTCGTGGCACGCCGCGTACACGAGGTTCTCCTGCGGCTGCTT
>DASPOP010000147.1:0-3882 GCA_035625955.1 Steroidobacteraceae bacterium
GGCCGTCACCATCGCCGCCGAGCCCACCATCCCCCTCGCCTCTTTCGCCCATTACGCCCCGGGCACCACGCCGCTCGCGGTCAATCACCAGGGCACCTTCGTCGCCACCACGCTGTCCTTCAATCTGGCGCCGAACGCTTCGCTCAGCGATGCGTCCGCGGCGATCAGCCGGGCGGTCAACGAGATCGGCATGCCGGCCTCGATCCACGGCAGCCTGCAGGGCACCGCGCGCGCCTACCAGGACTCGCTCGCCAACGAGCCGGTGCTGATCGCCGCCGCGCTCCTGACCGTTTACATCGTGCTCGGCGTGCTGTACGAGAGCTATATCCACCCCGTGACCATTATCTCCACGCTCCCCTCGGCGGGCGCCGGAGCGGTGCTGGCGCTGCGCCTCTTCGGGCAGGAGTTCGGCATCATTGCGCTCATCGGCGTGTTCCTGCTCATCGGCATCGTGAAGAAGAACGCGATCATGATGATCGACTTCGCGCTCGAGGCGCAGCGCGAGGGCCGCTCGGCGGCGGACGCGATCTACACCGCCTCGCTCCTGCGCTTCCGGCCGATCATGATGACGACCATGGCGGCGATGCTCGGCGCGCTGCCGCTCGCCTTCGGTAGCGGCGACGGCGGCGAGCTGCGCACGCCGCTCGGCATCTCGATCGTCGGCGGGCTGCTGGTGAGCCAGGTGCTGACGCTCTATACGACTCCGGTCATGTATCTCTACCTCGACCGGTTTGGCGCCTGGTGCCGCTGGAAGTGGGCGCGGCTCTACCCCTCCACTCCGCCGACGGCACCCGCCGAGCCCGCGCAGGTATGAACATGCAGCGATACAACGAATCCGCAGACGTGAGTGCAAAAAGTATCTTTCGGGGGCGTGTGCGCCAGGGATGGCGCACCCGCAGCCTCCATGGGCGAGCCGCATGCGGCGAGCGGGTGGCCAGGGATGGCCACCCCGGGCTTGCGCGCAGCAGGGACTGCGCAGCGCAATGGATTTACGGCGGCCCCGAAAGATACTTTTTGCGATCACGTCTGTGCCTCGTGATCGCTGCTGCGGCGTTAACCGCCGCAGTCCTGGCCGGCTGCGCCGTCGGGCCTAACTACCACCGCCCCTCCGCCCCGGTGCCGCAGCGCTTCAAGGAGGCGGAGGGCTGGAAGCCGGCAGAGCCACGCGAGGCGGCGAGCGGCGCTGACTGGTGGTCGGTCTATGACGATGCGACGCTCGACTCGCTCGAGAGACAGATCGATATCTCGAACCAGACCTTGAAGGCCGCCGAAGCCGCCTGGCGCGAGTCCACGGCGCTCGTCACGCAGGCGCGCGCGGGGCTCCTGCCCGTCATCGGTGTGACCGCGACCGGCACGCGCTCGGGCGGCCCCGGCGCAGGCGCCGCCGCGGCCGCCCCGTCGCATCCCAGGAATCAATTCGAGCTCGCAGGCACCGGCACCTGGGACATCGACATCTGGGGCAGGATCCGCCGCACCATCGAGAGCGACGTCGCCAACGCCCGGGCCAGCGAGGCGGATCTCGCTGCCGCGCGGCTCTCGGCGCAGGCGCAGCTCGCCATCGATTACATCGCGCTGCGCGTCGCCGACGAGCAGCAGCGCCTCCTCGATGAGACGGTCGAGGCCTACAAGCGCTCGCTCGAGATCACCCAGAATCAGTACCACGTCGGCGTGGTCGCCAAGGCCGACGTGATCACGGCCGAGACGCAGCTCGATGGCGCCGAATCGCAGCAGATCGCGATCGGCGTCACGCGCGCGACTCTCGAGCACGCGATCGCGGTGCTGATCGGCAAGCCGCCGGGCGACTTCTCACTCCCGCCCGCGACGCTCGGCAGCGTCGTGCCGGTGATCCCGATCGGCGTGCCGACGGCGCTCCTCGAGCGGCGGCCCGATATTGCCGCGGCCGAGCGGCGCATGGCGGCGGGGAATGCCCAGGTCGGCATCGCCATCTCCGCTTACTTCCCCGATCTCACCCTGAACGGCAGCTACGGTTACGCGAGCAGCGTCGTCTCGGGCCTCGTCAAGGCGCCGAACAATCTCTGGTCGTTCGGCGGCACCGCGGCCGACACCCTGCTCGACTTCGGCGCCCGCCCCGCGCAGGTGCGCCAGGCCCGCGCCGCCTACGATGCCGCGGTGGCGAACTACCGCCAGACCGTGCTCGCGGCCTTTCAGCAGGTCGAGGATGAGCTCGCCACCCTGCGCATTCTCGAGCAGCAGGTGCAGGTTCAGGAGCAGACGGTCAAGTCCGCAAACCTCGCCGTGCAGCTCACCCTCAATCAATACAAGGCGGGGACCGTGGCCTACACCTCGGTGGTCACGGCGCAGACGATTGCGTTCGCGGACGCACAGACGCTCCTCAACATCCGCCAGAGCCGCCTGACCGCGAGTGTCACTCTCATCGAGGCCCTCGGCGGCGGCTGGAATGCGGCCTCCCTGGGCACATCGACGGGTACTGGCGCGACGCTGGCGACCCAGTCGGCTGCCGCAACCCGTTGATTCCTCTAGCCCGTTGACCCGTGCCCGCAACCTTTTTATCATCCAAATGCGAATGATTCGTATTATTAAAAGACGCCGCCGTCGATGACGCGCGAGAGGCCCGCTCACGTACGCACCCGGCTCAGCGCGCGCCACCGGCGCTGGCTGTACCTCTTTGCCTCACTCCTCTGGCTCTCGGGTCTCGCCTGGCTGATCGCGCACTACGCCCTTCGCCCGGGCGATCCCCTCTCCGGCGCGCATCCGTCCGAGCCCTGGTGGCTGCGGATGCACGGAGCCGCGGTCATCGGGTTTCTCGTCGCCTTTGGCGCGCTGCTGCCGGGACACATCTGGCGCGGCTGGCGCCAGGGACTCAACCGCGCCAGTGGTCTCGCGATGATCGCGGTAGTCGCGATCCTGACGCTCAGCGGTTACGGGCTCTACTACCTGGTGAGCGACGAGTGGCGCGGCTGGACCAGCCTCATTCATTGGACGATCGGCTCATCGAGCGCCTTGGCTTTGGTACTGCACGTGTGGCTCGGGAAGCGGCTGGTCGCCCGCGAAGACCTCACGCAGGCAAGCCGTAATCCGCGCTATCGGCTTGCAGCACGAGGGCCTGGGCCCGAAACTCCCTGAGCGCCCGCTCTGCCGTCTGCGGCTCGGCGAACAGCACGATCTTGGTGAGGGCATCGGCACTCATGCAGTCCGCGGCCCGCACGCTGACGCTGGCCCCGCCCAGGTACGGTGCGCGGCTCGCTGGATCGAGCAGCGCGGACACCTCGGCGCCCGCCACCCGGCGGCGTGAGTAGCAGGCCGATGAAGTTGCGAGCGCCGCCTCGCGCAGGACGATCGTGTGTGCCATGAATGCAGGCATCTGCGGACTGCGCAGCGCGACGGTCTCGCCTTCCTCTCCCGCAACGCGCAGGTCGCCGCCCGCATTGACCAGGATGCTGCGAACGCCCGAGCGCCGCAGCGCCCGCACCGCCTGATCCACGGCATAGCCCTTGGCGATGCCGCCGAGATCGAGCCGCAGCGGCCGCCGGAAGCGCACCCGGCCGTCATCGAGAATCTCCACGTCGCGCCAGGACGCCTCGGGGTCTGCGAGCCTCGCGCCGTGTTGCGGCAGCAATCCCCAGTCCTCGAGGGGCAGCGCGACGCAGGGATCGAAAGCTCCGCCGCTCAACGCCGCGAACTCAAGCGCCGCGCGCATGACCGCACAGGTGTCCCGATGCATGCGCTGCGGGCGGACGGCTGCCTCCCGGTTGAGCCGGGAGAGCTCGCTCTGCGCGTCGTGATAGCTCATCAGCCGCTCGATGCGCTCGATCGCGGCAAACGCCTCAGTCACCGCGTAATGCAACTCAAGGGCGGGCGCATCCGCGGCGGCGGCGATCTCCACCCGGGTTCCGAGCAGCG
>DASPOP010000148.1:0-5327 GCA_035625955.1 Steroidobacteraceae bacterium
CGGCGCCGTACACCCAGCTTCTCGAGATATCGGACTGATAGCCATGCACGCTGCAGCCGGTGTCGATGAGGATGACCGAGCCCGCGCGCACCTGCTGCGGCTTGATCGACCCGTGCGGGAACGCGCTCGCCTCGTTGAGGAGCACCAGCGTGAACTCATGCGAGCCGCCGAGCGCCTGGGTGGCACTCACCATCATGGCGAGTATGTCCGGGCCGCTCATTCCGGCTTCTACGCGGCGGTGAGTGTGGCGCAGCGCGGCGATGGTCACGTTGTTGGCGGCCTGCATCAGCGCAAGCTCGTGGGAGGACTTGTGCATGCGGCAGGCACGAATGAGATCGTCGCCGGGTATGACAGCCGGCGCGCTCGGGGCGGCCTTCGACATCCGATCGACGATGAAGAGCCGCGTGGTCGGCTCGACTGCGAGCGGGCCGGCCGCGTGCTCGCGCAGCGCGCCGGCGAGGAGCGTGAAGGGACTCTCGTCCTCCTTCCAGGGCCGCACGTCCGCCGCTACCTTGAGCATCTCGCGGATCGAAGGCTCCTCGAAATACGGCGTCACGACGACCGGCCTGCCATCGGCGGGAATGAGCGCCGCGGTGGTTCTCTCCGAGCGGTGCCAGCGAACGCCGGTGAAGTATTCGAGCGAGGGACCGGACTCGACCAGGAACGCGGCGATCTTCTGCTGCTGCATCAGCCCCTGGACCTTGGCGAGCCGCGCGCCGTGCTCCTCGGTGGTGATGGGCTGGGCCTCGCGCGTGAGCGAGCTCAGGTCGGACGCCGCGGGCGCCGCAGCCGCACGCAACTGCCCAGCGGCCGCCAGCGCCGCGCCCGCTGCCGTCAGTCCGAAGAAGCCGCGTCTGGAAAGGCTCATCTGGATGTCTCCCTGCAACGATCCGCCGCGCATTCTGCCCGGAGCGGCGCGCCTTGGCGAACCCGCGCGCCGGTAGGCGCGCTGCAAGGGTGCGCAGTAGAATCCGCGCTCCGCGCCCGTAGCTCAGTTGGATAGAGCATCAGGCTTCGAACCTGAGGGTCGGCGGTTCGAATCCGTCCGGGCGCGCAAAAACCACAATCGGCATCGAGGACTAGCAGGGATCGTTCTTGATGGCCGCGGAGAACCGCCCGCCGCCGCAGGCGGCGCGGGAGTTCGACTAACCTGGCGAGTCTTCGAGCCAGGTTGGACGCACGCGTTTCCCGCGCGTGCGGTCCCGAGCGCAGCGAGGGACGAGGCCGCGTTCGCGGCCGAGCAATCTCTCCGGGCGCGCAGTGTCGGTCCATCAGGCACCCGCACGGATGTAAGCTATGGAGCATGACCAAAGAAATCGAGCAGGAGCTCGACGCGATCTTCGCCCACCACAATGCGCGCGTGGCGCAGTCCCGCAGTGAGACGGCCGGCAAGACCGCCGCCGAGGAGGATTTCACTCAAGCGGCCGCAACCTGCCTCGCCACGGTGATTACGCCTGCCCTGCAGCAGATGGCGCAGGCATTGAATGAGCGCGGCGTGGCGGCGAGAGTGCTGCCTGAGGGAGGCGAGACGCGCATCGATATTCCCGTCAGCCGGCACGCGCGCCTCGGCCACGGCTTCGGCGGATACCCATACCTGCGGGCGAGGGTGGATCGCCAGACGCAGCGAATCCACTTCGAGCGCAACACTTCCGACAGTCGTGGCGCCAACGCGCTGGGCGATTACACCACCGCGGAAGTCACCGCGGAGCGGGTGAAGGCGATGGTGCTCGAGCTGGTGCGCGCCCTCTACGGGCCTTTCTAGCGGGGAGCGCCCGACTCCGGCAGGTTCAGCTTGCGCAGGATGCTCTTGAAGGCGGGATCGTTCGCCACATTCCCGAAAAGCGGCTCGCCCACGATCTCGATCGCCAGCTTCGCGTCCCTCTGATCGTACGCGCGGCTCAACCATTTGAGCGCTGAAGCGCGATCGTTGCGATAGGCGTAGTTCATCGCAATCCAGTAGGCATCGGTGCTGGCGAACTTCTCGATGAGGGAGTCCAGCGCCGCGCTCGATTCGCTCTCCCGGCCGAGCGCGTGCAGGATCATGGGCAGAATATCCAGGCGCTCGCCTTCCCCGGGCTCGAGCTGGAGGGTTGCGAGCGCCAGCTCCGGCTTGCCGTCTGCCAGCAGCGTCTTGGCGAGATATTCGTGCGCCCACGCAAACGCCGGCGCCTTCTCGATCAGCCACTGATAGCGCGTCTCGGCGTCGGCATACCGGCCGGCGCGGTGCAGTGTGGTTGCGACATTGAAGACTACGAAGGTGTTGAGGGGATCCAGTTCCAGAGCGGCTCGCAGCTGTCTTTCCGCTTCATCCCAGCGACCGAGCGTGGCGGCGATCTGACCGGCGAGGACTCGCGCGTATGTATACCGCGGGTTGCTCGCGAGGGCGCGTTGCGCTTCGTCCTGTGCCGCAGGCCAATCCCAATCGTAAGTGCGGTGAACGTAGCCGAGCACGCGGTGCGCGGCGGCGAGCCCGGGGCTCAGCTCGAGCGCATGCTGCGCCAGCCCCCGGGCGCGCTCGAATCCCTCCTTCTCGGTCAACGCCCGCACCCACGCCAGCTCAATGTCTACCATGGCGAGCTCGGTCCAGGCGAGCGCGAAGTCCGGGTCGAGTTTGATCGCCCGCTCGAGATACCCTCGCGCCGCCTCGAGCTCCGGCCTCGAGTTCGTCAGGTTGCCGGCCGCCCCCCGCAGGTAGAGCTGATACGCCTCCAGGTTCTGGGTGCCGCCCTCCTCGCGCGTCAACGGTCCGCCCATCAGCGTGATCTGCAGCGCCTGCACGACCGCGTTGGCAATGTCATCCTGAACACGGAAGACGTCGTGCACGTCGCGGTCATAGGTCTGCGACCAGAGGTGAAAGCCGGTGTCGGCGCGCACGAGCTGGGCGGTAACCCGCAAGCGGTCGCCGGATCTGCGGATGCTGCCCTCGAGAACGTTCGCGACCGAAAGCTCGCGGGCGATATCGGGGATCTTGGCCTGCTTCCCCTTGAAATAGAACGAGGAAGTGCGAGCCGGAACCCGGAGATCCGGAACCTTCGTCAGCAGGTCGATGATGTCTTCCGCCATCCCGTCGGCGAAGTACTCCTGATCGTGCTTCTCGCTCATGTCGACGAATGGCAGCACCGCGATCGATTTCTCCGGAGCATTGGCCGATACCTGTGCAACGCCAGCAGACGGAGCTGCTGGGTGCCTGGACAGCCAGGACTTGCCCGCCACGAAACAGGCGAACGCCAGGGCAACCAGGGCGCTCATCACCCAGATCGCGGGTGGGTATCGCAGGTACGCTCGGTCCGAGCTGGCGCGCGTCTGCGTGGCGTTGGACTCCGAGGCGGCCGGGGCTGGAGCGGACTTGCCGCTCGGATCCTCGGGCGAAAGCAATCGCCGCAACCGCTCGACAAACGCGGGCGGCGTCTCTCCGCCAAGGAGGCGTGTCCACTGCACCTCGCGGAAGCGGTCGGGCACGTCGGCGCGCGACTCACTCGTGTCGTCGATGACCACCGGCACCAGAAACGCGACGCGCTCGGACATGTCGTAGGTCCGATCCACTGCCAGTTTCCATTCGCGCCGGAAGTAGCCTTCCCGCCTGGCGTCGGCGTGGGCGGAGATCACGGGAACGAAGAGACGGCACTCGCGGATCCGCTGGCGGATGGACCGGTCCCAGGCGTCCCCACCTCGCAGCTCGCTCCTGTCGAACCAGACCTCGATACCGGCAGTGCGCAGGGCCGTCGCGATCCGCTCGGCGGCCGGCGTGTCCTCCGAGGCGTAGCTCAGAAACACGGCTGCGGCAGCAGTGGATGGCTGTGAGACCCCCGTCGGTTGCGATGCGCGGGCTTCTTCTGTGCTCATCGTGTCGCGCGCCCACTCGGGCTGACCAAAGCATGCGCCCACGCAGTCGATGACCGCAAATGCTCTGCGGCGCGTGAAGGGGGGGCGTGCTCCCCTAGCGCGCGCTCACCGCCCCGCCGGCCACATCCGCGACAGTAGCCCGTCGCGCCTCACGAACTGATGCCAGAGCGCCGCGAGCGCGTGCAGACCGGCCACCGTGAACAGCGTGTACGCGAGATAACCGTGGATGTCTTCCGTCGGACCGAAGATCGCGCGGTTCTTGTGCACCTCAAAGTCCACCTTGAAGAGCCCGAAGTCGAACACCCGCCCGTGCCAGATGAAGGTCACGATGCCGAGAACCGGGATGACGAACAGCAGCGCGTACAGGAGCAGGTGCACCGGGCGCGCCAGCGCCCGCGAGAGCCCGCCTGCCTCCGGCGGCAGCGGGGGCGGCGGGTGCCGGCGGCGCCACCAGAACCGCGCCAGGAGCAGCGCCCACAGCGCCAGTCCGCAGAGCGCATGGATGTTGATCCAGAAGCTCTGCGTGCCCTTCGGCCAGGAATCGTGCAGCAGCCCCAGCACGCCGACGATCACGACCAGCGCCGCCATGATCCAGTGAAAGCCGATGGCGCCGCGATCGTAGCGGACGATGTTCGTCATTCTGACCCCGCCTTCTCCAGGTGCAGCCCATAGTCGCTCAGGAGTATCTGCACGCCGAGGTAACTCATGAAGCCGATCTCACCGCTCGAGTTGGCGATGCTGCGCCCGGCCATGAACAGCAGGATGAACCCACGGCCGAGCCGACAACGGCCGCCGACATCCAGGGTGGTGAAGTTCGGCTCCGCCCCCATGGCGTGATCGTTGTAGAGCTCGGCGTCGAGCTCGAGGCGCGGCGTGAACTGGTGGCCGGCAACGAAGCCGAGAATGCGCTCCTCCGGTCCGCGGTGCGCGAAGTAATAGCCCGCCTCGAAGTCGAGATCGAGCGGCCCGACTTCCTTTGAGGCCTCCAGAGGCAGCAGCAACCGCGAGCCTTCCGCGGCGATCCCCTTGCGCTGCGCGCTCGGCGAGCCCGCAGTCTCATATTGCGGAAAGACAGACATCTGCCAGCCGTCCTCGCCCTGGTCGAGAAAGCGCCACTTGATGCCCGGGAACGCATTGCTCCAGCCGCTCGCCTGCGGCGCGCCACCGCCGCTTTGCACGACGTAAGGGACCTCGTAGCTCAGCTGGATGCGGTCACCGAGTCCATAGTTGAGATCGAGCTGCGGAATCTGCCAGGCGGTCACGCCGGCCGAGCGGGTGGTCATCGAGGCAACATTGATTTCCCAGTTGCCGTTTCCGGGCGTGCCGGGATCGTTGGTGAGGTACGGAGGACCCGCCTGAGCGCAGGCGGCACGCGGCGTGAGAACCGCGCCGCCGCTGAGCGCGGCGATGGCAATGAGCGACAGGCGGTTCACGGATTGGGCTAGTCTAACCCGATGAGCCGACGAACGCCGGGGTACACGGCC
>DASPOP010000149.1:0-2878 GCA_035625955.1 Steroidobacteraceae bacterium
CGCTCAATCCCTTCCGGGCAAAGAACGTGTTGGTGCAGGCATTGCTCGTGCCGTTCAACTTCATACTCGAATCGGTGACGTTTCTGGCGCGCCCTATCTCGCTGTCGCTGCGTCTCTACGGCAACCTCTACGCCGGCGAGATGGTGTTCCTGCTGCTCGCGGTGCTGTCGTTGCAGGGCATCGCGGCGTTGTCGCATTTCAGTGGCTGGTTCTTCCTGGTCATGCAGTTCCTGCTGGCGCTCGTGTGGACCCTGTTCCACCTGCTTGTGATTACGCTGCAGGCCTTCATATTCATGGTGTTGACGATCGTCTACCTGTCGATGGCGAGCGAGCACCATTGAGCGACGGAGTGCTGCCGTTGCGGGTTCGGATATCGGGTTATTGAGTTTCGTTGTAGGAGAGTTGAATGGAAAGCATTGCACACATCCAGGCCATGACCGTGCTGGCCGTCGGCATCATCTTTGGCATGGGCGCGCTCGGCACCGCCATCGGCTTCGGCATCCTCGGCGGGCGCTTCATCGAGGGCTCGGCGCGCCAGCCGGAGCTGCTGCCGGTGCTGCGCGTGCAGATGTTCCTGGTCGCGGGGCTGCTGGACGCGGTCGCGATGATCGGCATCGGCTTCGCGCTGTTCTTCACGTTCGCGAATCCGTTCCTGGGCGCGCTGAAATAACCGCCGCGACGACCCTCAGGTCCCGCGCAGGAGACTGAAGACCGTGAACATCAATCTCACGCTCGTCGTGCAGATGGTCGTGTTCGCTCTGCTGATCTACGGCACGATGAAGTGGATCTGGCCGCCGCTGCTGGATGCGATGCAGGCGCGCGAGCGCAAGATCGCGCAGGGCCTCGCGGCCGCGGAGCAGGGCGAGCAGGAGCTCGCCGAGGCGCGCGGCAAGGCGGACGGCATCGTGCGGGAGGCGCGCGAACGCGCCAACCAGATCATCGATCACGCGCAGCACCGCGCCAACGATCTGGTGGAGCAGGCCAAGGGCACCGCCGGCACGGAAGGCGCGCGCCTGATCGCCGCCGCGCACCAGCAGATCGAGCTCGACACGACGCGCGCACGCGAGAGCCTGCGGCGCGAGGTGGCGGGCATCGCGGTCGGCGCCGCCGCCAAGCTGCTCGGGCGCGAGATCGACGCGAAGAAGCACGCCGACCTGCTCGACCAGCTGGCGGCGGAGGTCTGAGGCACTCTCATGGCGGACAAGACCACCATCGCCCGGCCCTACGCCCGCGCGGCTTTCGAGGAGGCGCGCGCGCTCGAGCGCCTCGAGCCGTGGTCGCAGGCGCTGCACGTCGCCGCCGCGGTGGCGGTGGATGCCCGCGTGGTGGCGTTGCTCGGCAATCCGCACGTGACCCCGGAGGAGCTCGCGCAGCTGGTGATCGACATCGCCGGCCCGAAGCTCGGCGAGCAGGGCGCCAATTTCGTGCGCACGCTCGCCGTCAACCGCCGCCTGCCGGTGCTGCCCGAGATCGCGGAGCTGTTCGACACCCTCAAGGACGCCGAGCAGGGAGTGGCGGACGTCACCGTCACTTCCGCCGCGCCGCTCGCTGCCGGGCAGCAGCGGGAGCTGTCCGCCGCCCTCGAGCGGCGCCTCAAGCGCTCGGTGCGGCTGCACTGCGCGACCGACCCCGCCCTCATCGGCGGCGCCGTGGTGCGCAGCGGCGACCTCGTGATCGACGGCTCGCTGCGCACGCGTCTCGAGCGCATCGCCTACGAACTGACTGCTTAAGGAACTCCCATGGCCATCAAGGCATCCGAGATCTCCGATCTCATCAAGCAACGCATCGAGAATTTCAAGTCCGTCACCGAGGCGCGCAACGTCGGCACCATCATCTCGGTCACCGACGGCATCACGCGCATCCACGGGCTGGCCGATGCGCGCTACGGCGAGATGCTGGAGTTCCCGGGCAACACCTTCGGTCTGGCGCTCAACCTCGAGCAGGACTCGGTCGGCGCGGTGGTGCTGGGCGAGTACAAGCACCTCAAGGAAGGCGACACCGTCAAGACCACCAACCGCATCCTCGAGGTGCCGGTGGGGCCGGGGCTGCTCGGCCGCGTGGTCGATGCGCTCGGCAACCCGCTCGATGGCAAGGGTCCGGTGAAGGCGGCGCGCACGGCGCCGATCGAGCGCGTCGCGCCGGGCGTCATCTACCGCAAGTCCGTCAGCCAGCCGGTGCAGACCGGCTACAAGGCCATCGACTCGATGGTGCCGATCGGCCGCGGCCAGCGCGAGCTCATCATCGGCGACCGACAGACCGGCAAGACCGCGCTCGCGGTCGATACCATCATCAACCAGAAGAGCTCGGGCATTAAGTGCATCTACGTCGCGATCGGCCAGAAGCAGCCGACCATCGCCAACGTGGTGCGCAAGCTCGAGGAGCACGGGGCGCTCGGCCACACCGTGGTGGTGGCCGCCTCGGCCTCGACGCCCGCCGCCATGCAGTACATCGCCGCCTACTCGGGCGTCACCATGGGCGAGTACTTCATGGACAACGGCGAGGACGCCCTCATTATCTATGACGACCTCTCCAAGCAGGCGGTCGCCTACCGGCAGATCTCGCTGCTGCTGCGCCGCCCGCCGGGGCGCGAAGCCTTCCCCGGCGATGTGTTCTATCTGCACTCGCGGCTGCTCGAGCGCTCGGCGCGCGTCAACGAGGAATACGTCTCCATGGCCACCAAGGGGGCGGTCAAGGGCAGGACCGGCTCGCTCACGGGGCTGCCGATCATCGAAACGCAGGCCGGCGACGTGACGGCCTTCGTGCCGACCAACGTCATCTCGATCACCGACGGGCAGATCTTCCTCGAAACCGATTTGTTCTATCGCGGCATTCGTCCGGCGATCAATGTCGGGCTGTCGGTCAGCCGGGTCGGCTCGGC
>DASPOP010000150.1:0-5535 GCA_035625955.1 Steroidobacteraceae bacterium
CAGATTGTCGGATTTCTCAAATCCGATCGTGAGCGCGATGGTGACGATCATCAGCAGCCAATTCACCGTGCCGACATAGATCTGGCCGTAGCCTTCCTCCGACGTCTGGGTGATGCGCAATCGCGGAAGCCAGCCGAGCTGGATCGCCTGTCGCGTCATCGAGAACGCGCCGGTGATGATCGACTGGCTGGCGATGATGGTGGCCACCGTCGACAACAGCACCAGCGGCATCAGCCACTCGCTCGGGCACAGCCGATAGAAGATGTTGCACTCGGTGGGGGCGCCGGCGAGCACGATCGCACCCTGTCCGGCGTAGTTGAGCACCAGGCTCGGAAACACCAGCGCGCTCCAGGAGAGCTTGATGGGCCGCGCGCCGAAATGGCCCATGTCGGCATACAAGGCTTCGGCGCCCGTGACGCATAGGAACACCCCGCCGAGGACCGCGAAGGCGCCGTACCCGCCGTGCCGCAGATACTCGAGCGCGTACCAGGGATTGAGCGCCCACAACACCGCCGGATGCCGGGCGATGCCCCCGATGCCGAGCACGGCGATGGTCACGAACCACAGCGCCATCACCGGACCGAAGGCGCGGCCGATGCGTGCGGTGCCGAGCGGCTGCACCAGGAACAGCGCGAGCAGCACGGCCACCGAGAGCGGCAGCACGTAGGGTTGCAGCGAGCGCTCGACGAGGGTGAGGCCCTCGAGCGCCGACAACACCGAGATCGCGGGCGTGATCGCGCCGTCGCCGTAGATGAGCGCCGCACCGAACAGGCCGATCGCGACCAGCAGCGGGCGCTTGTAGCGCTTCACGCCGAGCAGCGCCATGAGGGCGAGGACGCCGCCCTCGCCGTCGTTGTCGATACGCATCGCGAAGCCGGCGTACTTGACGCTGGTGACGACGATCAGCGTCCACACCAGCAGCGACACGACGCCGAGGATGGTCGGCGCGTTGTTGCCGCCGGTGAGATCGAGCACCGTCTTGAAGGTGTAGAGCGGACTCGTGCCGATGTCGCCGAACACCACGCCGAGCGCCCCCACGGCGAGGGTGAGCGTCAGGGGATGCGGCGGCTTGTTCCGTGGCATACGATAGCAATCACCATGTCAGGATCGCGCCGCGAGTTTCTCATGGCTTCCGGTGCCGCGCTGCTCGCGCCCGCCGTTGCCTCCGCCGGCGAGGCAGAGCCGGCGCCGGCGGCCGTGCCGGGCGCCGAGCCGGCACCCGGCTCCCCGCCGGTATTCGGCACCGCGCCCGCAGTCGGACCCGAGGTGAGCGCCGCGACCTTTGCGGAAGCCGAGAAACTCGTGATGGTCGAGCTCACGGCGGCCGAGCGCTCCCAGGCCGCCGCGAACTGGCGCAGCAGCATGGCGGCCGTGCACGAGCGCCGCAGCGGACCGCGCAAGGTGGCGCTGGCGCCGGCTCTTGCGCCTTACTCGACCTGGAACCCCGTGCTTCCCGGTCACGGGCCGCTGCCGCCCGGCGACCGCTTCGTCCGCAGCGAGCGCGATCCGGGCAAGCTGCCTGCGGCCGACGCCGACATCGCCTATGCGCCGCTGTGGAAGCTGTCGCGCTGGATCGAATCGCGGCGCCTGAGCTCCGAGCGGCTGACGCGCATCTACCTCGAGCGCATCGCCAGGTTCGACCCGCGGCTGCGCTGCGTCATCACGCTGACACGCGACCTGGCGCTCGAGCAGGCGCAGCGTGCCGACCGCGAGATCGCCGCGGGCAACTATCGGGGACCCCTGCACGGAGTTCCGTGGGGAGCCAAGGACCTGCTCGATACCGCGGGGATCCGCACCACCTACGGCGCGGAGCCGTTCGCCGCGCGCGTGCCGGATGCGGACGCGGCCGTGGTGCGCCGCCTGCACGCGGCTGGCGCGGTGCTGGTCGCCAAGCTGAGTCTCGGCGCGCTCGCGCTGAATGACGTGTGGTTCGGCGGACAGACCATGAATCCGTGGCTGCCGGAGGAGGGCTCCTCCGGCTCGAGCGCAGGCCCCGGGGCGGCGACCGCGGCGGGTCTGGTGGGCTTCTCGATCGGCAGCGAGACCGAGGGCAGCATCGTGGGTCCCAGCATGCGCTGTGGCCTCGCGGGCCTGCGTCCCACTTTCGGCCGCGTCGCGCGCAGCGGCGCGATGACCCTGTGCTGGTCGCTCGACAAGCTCGGTCCCATGGCACGCAGCGTCGAGGACCTCATGCTGGTGCTCAGGGCGATCAGCGGCCCCGACCCGGGCGACCTCGGCAGCGTGCCTGCCGCCCTCGGCTTCGACGCCGCTGGCGGCGTCAGCGGACTCAAGGTCGGCTACTTCGCGCGCTGGATGCGCGAGGATCCTGCCACCGAGGTCGACCGGCACGTGCTCGAGAGACTCCCGGCGCTCGGCCTCGAGCCGGTCGAGGTCGCGATCCCCGATTGGCCCTACGACGATCTCAACACGATTCTGTTCGCCGAGGCCGCCGCGGCCTTCGAGGAGCTGACCCTGAGCGGCAAGGCCGCGGCGCTCAAGATGCAGGTCGCGGATGCCTGGCCGAACACGTTCCGGCAGGCGCGCTTTCTCTCCGCGGTCGACTTCGTGCAGACCGACCGGTTGCGGCGCGCGGTAGCGCAGGAGATGCAGCAGCTCCTCGCCCGGGTCGACCTGCTGCTGGTGCCGTCCCTGCGCGATGAGATGCTGACCATCGGAAACTTCACCGGGCTGCCGTCGCTGACGCTGCGCGCGGGCTTCGTGAGGGTCAGCGAAGCGCGCAGCGACTGGGCGCCGGATCCCGGGCGGCCGCTGCCGAAGTTCCATCCGCCGCGGCGCGTACCCCACGGCGTCACGCTCATCGGCCGCCTGTTCGACGAGGGCACGATCGCGCGCGTCGGGCTGGCGCTCGAGCAAAGTCTCGCGGTGGCGGACGAGCGGCCGCCGGGCTTCTAGTCCATTGGCCGGAATCGCAGGAAGCGATTCCGGCGGACATTACTTCGATTGCCGCCGGCAAGAAGCGGGGCTCGATGTGCATCCGCCAGAGTCACCTCGGCAGCCGAGCACTCCGCAGTAAGGTGGGCGCAGGGGTTTTTGCCGGCTGCGCCAGTGATTCTTCTAGGCGATGAGGGCCGGCAGCCGCTGGCTGACCCAGCGCGTCTCCAGATCGTAGCCGTGGCCGAGCTGCAGCACCGCGAGGTCGGCGTGGCGGCGGCCGATGAGCTGCATCCCCATCGGCAGGTCCTGCGCGCCGAACCCGACCGGCACGTTGAGGACCGGGCCGCCGAGCAGGCTCGCCGGCACCACCACCTCCATCCAGCGGTGGTAGGTATCCATCGCGACTCCGTTCACGGACCGCGGCCACTGCGTCGCGGCATCGAAGGGGAAAAGCTGCGCGCTCGGCAGCAGCAGGAACTCGAAGCGCTCGAACAGCGCGCCTGCGGCGGTGTGCCAGCGCGAGCGCGCCGCCGAGGCGTGATAGACATCGAGCGCGCTCAGGTTCTGCCCGCTCTCGACCTCCCAGCGTGCCTCGGGCTTGAGGCGCGCGCGGGTGACGGGCTCGCGGTAGAGCGCCTCCAGGTCGCCGGCCACGAGCCAGTGCCGCAGCGTCAGCCACGCCTCCCAGAGCGCGGCGGGCGAGCAGGGGAGGTTCGCTTCCTCGACCGTGCAGCCGAGAGCCTCGAACACCGCGCACGCGGACCGGCACAGCTCGAGGATGCCGGGCTCGATCGGCAGATAGCCGCCGAGGTCACCGAGCCACCCGAGGCGCACGCCTTTGAAGCTGCGTTCGAGCGGCTGCAGGAACTCCGCCGGATCCTCGCCCACGGCGAGCGGTGCGCGCGGGTCGGGACCTGCGATGACGCTCATCAGCATGGCGATATCCGGGACGCTGCGGCCCATGGCGCCCCACTCGGAAAGATGGTCGAGGAACAGCTCCTCACCGGCGGCGGGTACCCGCCCGAAGGAGGGCCGGAAGCCGAACACATTATTATAGGCGGCGGGGTTGCGCAGCGACCCCATCATGTCGCTGCCGTCGGCCACCGGCACCAGGCGCAGCGCGAGCGCCACCGCCGCGCCGCCGCTGCTGCCGCCCGCGGTCTTGCCGGGGTGATAAGCGTTCAGGGTGGTGCCGAACACCGGGTTGTAGGTCTGCGAGCCCAGGCCCAGCTCCGCGGTGTTGGTTTTGCCGATGAGGATCGCGCCCTGACTCCTGAGCCGCTCGACCAGGATGGAGTCGTGCTCGGGTACCGCATCGAGCAGCGGCGAGCCGCGCGTGGTGCGGATGCCGGCCGTGAACGCCAGGTCCTTGACCGCGTGCGGCAGGCCGTGCATCCGGCCGAGATATTCGCCGCGGGCGAGCTCGGCATCGCGCACGCGCGCCTGCTGCATCAGAGCCTCCGCGTCCTGCAGCGAGACCAGCGCGTTCACCCGGGAATTGAGGCGGCCGATGTGATCGAGGTAGGTCGCCATCACCTCGGCGCACGACACCGTTCGCGCGCGGATCGCGCGCACCAGCTCCACCGCGCTCATCATGACGAGCGGCGAGGGTGCGGCCTGAGTGCTCACCACATCACCTTCGGTCCGAGCCACGGGGCTGTCAAGGGCGATATAGTTTGCGGCCATGGAGTTCGCCGATCCTCAGAGCCAGCGCACGGCGGCGCCTGACGTGAAGGACCAGCCGAGCCTCACCGCCTGGCGTGTGGCACTCAGCCGGGCGGCGCACCAGATACTCGACCGGCCGCCGGTGCTCGAGGACCCGGTCGCGCTCGCCATCGTCGGCGAGCGCGGCGTCGCCGAGATCTGCGCCGCCGCACTGCGCTACCAGCTGCCGCCGGCGCGCTATCTGCGCGCCTTTCTCGTGGCACGCAGCCGCCTCGCCGAGGAGGCGCTCGCCGCAGCGGTGCGCGACGGCGTGCGCCAGTACGTGGTGCTCGGCGCCGGGCTCGACACTTTCGCGTACCGCAACCCGTACCCGGCATCGCACCTCAGGGTCTTCGAGGTGGATCGTCCGGCGAGCCAGGCGTGGAAGCGCAGTCAGCTTGCCGCCGCCGGCCTCGCGCTGCCTGAAGCGCTGGTCTTCGTGCCGGCCGACTTCGAGAGCGAGACGCTCGCCGCGCGACTCGCGAGCGCCGGCTTCCGCGCCGGCGAGCCGGCCTTCTTCTCCTGGCTCGGCGTCACCATGTATCTCACGCGCGCTGCGGTAATCGGCACGCTCGGCTACCTCGCCCGCCTCCCGCAGGGGAGCGGCGTGGTGTTCGATTATGCGGTTCCGCCGGCCACCCTCCCGCTGGTGCGGCGCGTGGCGCTGCATGCGGTGATGCGCCGGGTCGCCGCGGCCGGCGAGCCCTGGAAGACCTTCTTCGTGCCGCGCGAGTTGGCGCTCGAGCTGGGCTCTCTCGGATTCCGGCAACTCGAGGATCTGGGACCCGGTGAGATCAACGCCCGGTTCTTCGCCGATCGCAGCGACGGGCTGCGCGTCGGCGGCTTCGGCCGCGTGATGCACGCGCGTTCCTGAGACGCCAATTCCTCACGCCCTGTTCACGGGGCGCACGCGCAGGATAGCTACCTTCCCGGACG
>DASPOP010000151.1:0-2707 GCA_035625955.1 Steroidobacteraceae bacterium
GGATCGGATAGGCAAGCCGGTCCATGCGGCACACGAGCAGCTGCGCCTCGCGCGCGTACTTGAGCGTTCCCTTGCACACCGGGCAGGCGAGTATCTCGAGCAGTCGGGGATCCATCGGCGCTCTAACCTCCGCTTCGTGCGCGCAGCCTGCCGAGCACCCGCGCCAGCAGCGCCTGGCGCTCGCTGTCGCTGAAGGCGGCGCTGACGGGCACGCACCACAGCCGCGCGTTGGCGAACGGCGCGCATTTTACGGCATCTTTCTCGGTCATGAGGATCGGCAGCTCGTCGCCAAAGGCGAGCTCGTGTGCGGTGAAGGGATGATGGTCCGGGAAGGGATGCGCGATCACCTCGAGCCCCGCGGCCGAGAGCTCGGCAAAGAAGCGCTGCGGATTGCCGATCCCGGCCACCGCGTGCACCCGCCGGCCGCGGAACGCCGCGAGCTCGCTCGGCGCTCCGCGCCCGTCGAGCCGCACCGCCGGCTGCGCCACCAGCCGCATCGTGAGCGCGCCGGCGGGCAGCACGCCGGCCAGCGTGGCGTGCGCCGCTTCGCCGTTCACCACCACGACGTCGGCACGGCCGAGCGCGGCCGCCGGCTCGCGCAGCGGACCTGCGGGCAGCAGGCGGCCGTTGCCGAAGCCGCGGCTGCCGTCGATCACGACGATCTCGCAGTCGCGCGGCAGGCGCAGGTGCTGCAGCCCGTCGTCGGAGAGAATCACCTCCGCGCCGCGGGCTATCAGCGTGCGGGCCGCGGCGACCCGGTCCGCCGCCACCATGGTCGGGCAGCCGGTGCGGCGCGCGATGATCACCGGCTCATCGCCGACGTCGCGCCAGTCGGAGTCCGCGTGCACGTAACGCGCGCCGCCGCCACGCCGCCCGTAGCCGCGCGACACGATGCCCACTTTGAGCCTGGCGGCACTGAGCTCGCGCGCCAGGTGGATCGTGAGCGGCGTCTTGCCGGTGCCGCCGACCGTCAGGTTGCCGACCACGACCACCGGCCGCGTCAGCCGCCCCGGGCGCCGCAGCCCCAAGCGGTAGGCGCCGCGCCGCGCTCCGCTGAGCGCGGCGTAGAGCCAGCCGAGCGGCGCAAGCAGCGGGATGCCTGCGCGGTCCTCGTACCACAGTCGCTCGAGCCCGCGGCGCACTGCGCACTCCCTCAGGCGGAGAACTGCAGCTGGTGCAACTGCGCGTACAGGCCGCCGCGGGCAATCAGCCCGGCGTGCGTGCCCTGCTCGACGATCGCGCCGGCATCCAGCACGATGATGCGGTCGGCCTGCTCCACCGTCGACAGGCGGTGCGCGATCACGAGCGTCGTGCGGTTGCGGACCAGCTGGGCGAGAGCCGCCTGGATGTGGCGCTCGGACTCGGTGTCGAGGGCGGAGGTGGCCTCGTCGAGGATCAGGATCGGCGCGTCCTTGAGCAGCGCGCGCGCGATGGCGATGCGCTGGCGCTGGCCCCCGGAGAGCAGCATGCCGCGGTCGCCCACCAGCGCATCGAGGCCGCCCGGCTGATTGCGCACGAACTCGAGGATGTGGGCCGCCGCGGCGGCGCGCTCGACCGCGGCGTCCGGCACCTCGCGCCCGAAGGCGATGTTGTTGCGGATGGTGTCGTCGAACAGCACTACGTCCTGGCTGACCACCGCGATCTGCTCGCGCAGGTTTCGCAGCTCGTACTCGCGCACATCGCGGCCGTCCAGCATCACGCTGCCGGCGCGCACGTCGTAGAAGCGCGGCAGCAGATTCACCAGCGTCGACTTGCCGCTGCCGGAGCGCCCGACGATCGCCAGGGTCTCGCCGGCGGCGACCTCGAGCGAGACGTCGGCGAGCGCTACCGGCCGGCCCGGCTGCGGCGCGGAAGCATCCCCCGTGCCCCCGCGCCCCACGCCGTCGGCGGCGCGGTAGGCGAATGACACGTGCTCGAACCGCACGGCTCCCCGCACCCGCGCGGCGCGGTAGCTGCCGCCCTGCGGCTCGACCGGCTCATCCAGCAGCTCGAACAGACTCTGTCCGCCGGCGATCCCCTGCTGCAGCGATCCTGCGACCCCCACCAGCTCGCGCAGCGGCTGCGCGATGCTGACCAGCGCGGTGAAGAAGCCGAGCAGATCGCCCATGGAGGTGCGGCCGTGCACCGCATCCGCAATGGCGATCGACAGCACCACCGCGAGCCCGATGGCCGTCAGCAGCTGCACCACGGGATTGGACAGGCCCTTGGTGAGGATCAGCCTCATGTTGGAGCGGCGGTTGTGCTCGTTCACCGCGTCGAACTGCTGCGCGAGATGCCCCTGCGCGTTGTAGACCTTGATCAGGCGCGGCGCCTCGAAGCCCTCTTTGGCGACGCGGGTCACGTCGCCCATCGAGTCCTGGATGCGCCGGCTGTAGCGGCGGAACTTCTGGTTGATTACCGAGACCAGCCAGCCGACCAGCGGGCCCATGGTGAGGGCGAGCAGCGCCAGGCGCGGATTCAGCCACAGGAGGAAGCCGATCGAGCCGACGATGGTCAGGGTGGTGCGCACCACGACCACCACCGAGTCGGTCGTCGCCTGGCCGATCTGCTCGGTGTTGAAGGTGAGCCGCGACAGCAGCGCCGCAGACGAGTGACGGTCGAAAAAGCCGATCGGCAGATCGAGGATGCGGCGGAACGCCTCACTCCGCAGCCGCGCGACGATCTGCCGGCCCACGTAGCCCATGAAGTAGATCTGGGTGAAGTCGCC
>DASPOP010000152.1:0-6739 GCA_035625955.1 Steroidobacteraceae bacterium
GGCTCGCGCGCACGCGCGCGTAGCCGAGGTCGATGATGCGCGAGGTGCCGAACGGAAAGGCCGCGGTCGAGAGATCCGCGTCGCTGAGTGACTGCAGCAGCTCGCGGCTCTTCGGCCCCATGAGCCCGAGCACTGCATAGGCCGAGGACACATCGACCGCCACCGCGCGCACGTCGTCCGGAATGCCGCGCCTCAGCCACTGGAAATCGCGCGTCTGGGTCGCGCAGGCGGTGACGATCAGGTACGAGTCCTCGGCCTCGCGCGTCACCGTGAGGTCCGCCTCGATTCCTCCCCGCTCATTCAGCCACTGCGTGTAGACGATCCGGCCGACCGCAACGTCGACGTCGTTGGCGCACAGCCGGCCGAGGATGCGCGGGGCATCGCGGCCTTTCAGCACGAACTTGGCGAACGACGACTGATCGAACAGGCCCACCGCCTCGCGCACGGCGCGGTGCTCGGCGGCGGAAGCGCCGAACCAGTTCTGGCGCCCGTAGCTGTATTCGTAGCGCGGCTGCTCGCCGGGGGCGGCGAACCAGTTGGCGCGCTCGAAGCCGGCTACTTCGCCGAAGCAGGCGCCGGCGGCCGCGAGCCGGTCGTGGAGCGCGGACTTCCTCACCCCGCGCGCGCTCTCCGGCTGCCGATACGGCCAGTGCATGGCGTAGAGCAGCCCGAGCACTTCCACCGTGCGGTCGCGCAGGTAGCGCCGGTTGCGCTGGAACGGCGCGCAGCGGCGGATGTCCACGTCCCACAGATCGAACGGCGGGTGGCCGTCGATGATCCAGTCGGCGAGCACCTTGCCCGCGCCGCCCGCCGACTGGATGCCGATGGAGTTGAAGCCCGCGGCGACGTAGAGCCCCCTGAGCTCCGGCGCCTCGCCGAGCAGATAGCGGTCATCGGGGGTGAAGCTCTCGGGGCCGTTGAAGAACACCTGCACCCCGGTCTGCTCGAGGATCGGCACGCGGCGCATCGCGCCGGCGAACAGCGGCTCGATGTGCGCCAGATCCGCCGGCAGCTGCTCGAACGCGCAGCTCTCGGGAATCCCCTCGACGCCCCAGGGCTTGGCCTGGGGCTCGAACCAGCCGACGAGGAGCTTGCCGGCATCTTCCTTGAAGTACGAGCAGGCATCGGCATCGCGCAGGATCGGCAGATCTGCGGCTAAGCCCGGAATCGGCTGCGTGACGATGTAGAAGTGCTCGGCGGCGTGCAGCGGCACGCTGACGTCCGCGAGCGCACCCACCTCGCGCGCCCACATGCCGGCGCAGTTGACCACCACGTCCGCGCGCACCTCGCCTGCCTCGGTCGCGACCCCGGTCGCCCGGCCGTGCGCGCGCAGGATCCCGGTGACCTTGACGCCTTCGACGATGCGCGCGCCACGCATGCGCGCGCCGCGCGCCAGCGCCTGCGTCGTATCGACCGGGTTGGTGCGGCCGTCCTTCGGCAGATAGACCGCGCCGGCGAGATCATCGATCGCAAGCAGCGGCCAGCGCTCGCGGGCTTCGCCCGGGGTGAGGATCTGCACCTCGAGGCCGAAGCAGCGCGCCATGGAGGCGCCGCGCTTCAGCTCCTCGAAGCGCGCCTCGCTCGCCGCGACCGCTACCGAGCCGATCTGCCGGAAGCCGGTCGCCTGCCCGGTCTCGCGCTCGAGGCCTTCGTAGAGCTGCGTCGTGTATTGGGCGAGACGCGTGAGATTGTGCGTGGCGCGCAGTTGCCCGACGAGACCCGCGGCATGCCAGGTCGTGCCGCAGGTCAGCTGCCGCCGCTCGAGCAGCAGCACGTCGGTACAGCCGCGCTTGCCGAGATGATAGGCGACGCTGCAGCCGACGATGCCGCCGCCGATGATGACGACGCGCGCGTGGGAAGGCAGGCTGGGCACTGTCGAGGCTCCCGCAGCCGGCCGCGGCACTCAGGCCGTCGGCGCTGCAGATGGGCCGGGCCGCATCGCCTCGCGCGGCAGGCGTACCGGGAAGCGCTCGCGAATCCCCGCATCGACCGCCTCGGGAATGTGGCCGGGAAAGTGCGTCGCGAGGATCTCGCGCACTTTCCTCGCGGCGCGCGTGGCGATATCGAGCGAACCCTGCTCGATCCATTCGTTCGGGCTCTTGCGGTCGCCGATCGCCGGATACAGGTACGCCGACTGCATGAGCTGCAGCGTCTGGTCCGAGCCGAGATAGTGGCCGGGGCCGTTGAGGCATACGTCGCGAATCGTCTCGAACGAGAGGCTCGCTTCGTCGACTCCGATGCCGCGGATGGTGCGCTGTGCGGCGCCGATGATGTCGTTGTCGATCACCAGGCTCTCGAGCGAGAAGCCGAGCAGGCTCGCGTGCATGCCGGCCGACTCGTAGATGAGGTTGGCGCCGGAGTTGCCGACCAGTGCGTGCGAGTAGGCCTTCTCCGCCCCGGACTGCGCATCGGGGAGTTTGGAATCGGTCATCCCGGAGGCGGTGCCGCCGGTGAGATCGTAATACTGGGCCATCTGCGCCGAGGCCGCCGATAGCAGGGCCTGCTCCGGGCTGCCGCCCGACATGGCGCCGGTGCGCAGGTCCGATACGAAGCACCAGGTACCGAAGATCGCCGGCGCGCCCGGCTGCACGGCGTTCACGTACACGAGCCCGGCGAGCACCTCGGCGACCTCCTGGGCAAGCGCGCCGGCGATGGCCGCCGGGGCGGTCGCGCCGGCCTGCCCCGCCGACAACAGCAGCACCGGCATCCCGCCGAGTGCCGCCACCTCCAGGCAGCGGCAGGCATCGGTGGCGAACTTCATCGGCGGAACCACGAAGCAGTTCGACTGGCTGACGAACGGCCGCGCGCGCCACTGCTCCTCGCCGCCGGCGATCGCGTGCAGCATCTCGAGCGAGCGCGTCACGTGCACCGGGTTCACCCAGCTCGAGCCGACGTGCTTGGTGGTCGAGGACACCGATGCATAGCAGGTGTTGAAGTCCATCTCGTAAGGGTCGGGAATGTCGCGCGGCACCACGGCGCGCTGGAAGAAATGGATGTGCTCCATGGCGTCGACGATGCGACCGATGTCGTAGAGATCGCGGATCTTCGACTCGCGGTAGGCCCCGCGCGCGTCCACCATGTTCACCGCCGCGCCGGCGGTGCCGAAGTAGACCTTCCTGCCCCAGGGCTCCATGTCGTGGCGGCTCTCCTGCCCGCAGAGCACGAAGTGCCGGGCGGCGCGCGCCACCGTGTCCTCGACCAGCGCGGCGGGGAACAGCAGCCGGCCTTGCGGGCTCAGCGTGCAGCCCGCGCGAGTCAGGTATTCGACGCCGGAGGGCGGCGCATCGGCGAGCCCCACCTCGGCGAGCAGTCTCAGGGCCGCGCGGTGGATCTTCAGCACGTCCTCATCGGCGAGCGGACGGTAGCGACCGCCCTCCATACCGGGCCGGACCGGCCGGAGGTTTTCGGGCAACGGTGCCGCCCGCATCGCCCGCCGCGCGTCGCGCGTAGGACCGGGCCGGCGGCAGGGTCTCGAGCTCTCGTTCATGCGCCAACGATACTAGGAGTACTCGGCGATTGCCTCCCGCAGCATGTCGGCCATCGCGTCGATATCGGCCCGGCTCGCAATCAACGCCGGCGCCATGATCGCGACATCGCCGGTCGTCTTCACATGCAGGCCGCGATCGTAGAGCCTGGCCTGCAGCTCCTGGCCGCGGAGCCCCGGCGCCTTGCCCGGCTTGACCTCGACGCCGGCGAGCATGCCGAAGCCGCGCACGTCGGCGATCGCGGGCAGATCCCCCAACGCGAACATCCTGTCGAGGAAGTAGCCCGAGAGGTCGCGGCCCCTGGCGAACAGCTGCTCCTTGCGGTAGATCTCGAGCGTCGCGAGCCCTGCCGCGCAGGCGGCGGGGTGCGCCGTGTAGGTATAGCCGTGGAAGAATTCGGGCATCCCTTCGGGCGCCGCGTCGAGGATCGTACGGTAGATGTCCGCGCGCACCGCCACCGCGCCCATCGGCTGCGCGCCATTGGTGAGCGCCTTCGCCATGGTGATGAGGTCCGGCGTCACGCCGAAGGAGGTCGCGCCGAAGGCCTCGCCGGTGCGGCCGAAGCCGCAGATCACCTCATCGAACACCAGCAGGATCCCATAGCGGGTGCAGATCTCCCGCAGCCGCTCGAGATAGCCGCGCGGCGGCACGATGACGCCGGTGGAGCCGGCGATCGGCTCGACGAAAACGGCAGCGATGCGCTTCTCGCCGGCCAGGTTGACGAAGCGCATCAGGTCGTCGGCGAGCTCGGCGCCCTTCGCGCCCATGCCGCGCGTCAGGCGGTTCTCCGGCAGCAGCGTGTGCCGCAGATGCAGCACCCCCGGCATCAGCGCGCCGAACACCTCGCGATTGCGCACCATGCCGCCGAGCGCCGTGCCGCCGATGTTGACGCCGTGATAGGCGCGCTCGCGCGAGACGAAATAATTGCGCTGCCCCTCCTTGCGGGCCAGGTGATACGCCAGCGCCACCTTCATGGCGGTGTCGACCGCCTCGGAGCCGGAGTTGCAGAAGAACACGTGGTCGAGGCCCGCGGGCGTCAGCGCCGCCACGCCGTCGGCGAGCTCGAAGGCGCCCGGGTGGCTCCGCTGGAAGGACGGCGTGAAGTCGAGCGTCTCGAGCTGCCTGGCGACCGCGGCCGCGATCTCCGGCCGGCAGTGGCCCGCAGCGCTGGTGAACAGCCCCGAGCTCGCGTCGAGCACCTTGCGCCCGCCCGGCGTGTAGTAATGCATGCCGCTCGCGCGCACGAACAGGCGCGGCTCGCGCTTGAACTCGCGGTTGTTGGTGAACGGCAGCCAATGCCGTTCCAGGTTTTCGACCTTCATGTCCATGTGGATCTCCGCAATCAACCGAAGGTGGAGCCGATCTCCGCCGCCGCCGCGCGCAGGCGCGGGATGAATTCGATGGCGCGCATCAGGGGCAGCCGGGCGGTGGCGCCCTGCACCGCGAGCGAGGCGATCACGTCGTTGCTGCGGTTGCGCACCGGGACCGCGACGCAGGCGACGCCGAGCACGTACTCCTCGTTGTCGACCGCGTAGCCGACCGACATGATGCGGTCGAGCTCGGACTCGAGCACCGCGCGGTCGGTGATGGTGCGCTCGGTGAAGCGTTCGAGGGGCAGAACCTCGAGCAGCCCCTGCCGCTCGGGTGCGGGCAGGTGCGCGAGCAGCAGCTTGCCGCTGGCGCAGCAGTGCGGCGGCAGCTCGCCGCCGCCTTCGGGCACGTGCAGCCGCAGCGGCCAGGGCGCCTCGACGCGGTCGAGGTAAACCAGCGCCCCCTTCTTGAGCACCGCCAGGTTGCAGGTCTCGGTGATCTCGCTCACCACCCGCCGCAGGATCGTGCGCCGCTGAGCCGCGGCGGCATCGCTGCGCAGGACATCGAGGGCGAAGCGCGACAGCCGCTCGCCGACGATGTAGGCGCGGCCGCCCGGCTCACGCGCGAGAAACCCCGCCTCCTCGAACAGCGCGAGTGTGCGGTGCAGTGTCGGCTTCGGAAGCTCGGTCGCCTGCATGAGCTCGGAGAGGGTGACCGGCCGCCCCGCGCGCACCAGCACCTCCAGAACCCCGAAGGCCTTGAGGGTCGAGGAGGTCTCACCGGCGATCTCCGCGATCTCGGCAGGGAGTGAGAAGACACGGTTCATCGGCAGAAGGGGCCCTTTGTTCCGTTAAACGAGACGAAAATATTTATGGATAGGAATGAGATTTCCCCTGCAGGGCCCGTATTGTAGTATGCGGGCTCTCAAAGAAACAAATCATTTCATCTGAAGAAACTTTAGGAAACGGAGCCAAGCCGATGACCCAGCCGCAGAAGATGGGGCCCTCCGAGGCGCTCGTCGAGACCCTTGCCGCTAACGGCGTTACCCATGTGTTCGGAATCGTCGGCTCGGCGTTCATGGATGCGCTCGATATCTTTCCCGCCGCCGGCATCCGCTTCGTGCCGGTCGCTCATGAGCAGGGCGCGGTCCACATGGCCGACGGCTACGCGCGCGCTTCGGGCCGCCACGGCGTGTGCATTGCTCAGAACGGGCCCGGCGTCACCAACTTCGTCACCGGCGTTGCGGCCGCCTACTGGGCGCATTCGCCGGTGGTGTTCATCACGCCCGAGACGGGGTCGATGACCATGGGCCTGGGCGGGTTCCAGGAAACCGAGCAGCTGCCGATCTTCTCGAAGATCACCAAATACCAGGGACACGTCAACAACCCGCGCCGCATGGCCGAGATCGCCGCGCGCTGCTTCGATCGCGCGATGCTCGAGATGGGCCCGGCGCAACTCAACATCCCGCGCGATTACTTCTACGGCGAGTTCGAGACCGCGATCCCCACGCCGATGCGCATCGCTCACGGTGCCGGCGATGCTGCCGCGCTCGATGCCGCCGCCGACCTCCTCGCCGGCGCGAGCTTCCCGGTCATCGTCGCCGGCGGCGGAGTGATCAACGCCGGCGCCACCGCCGAGGCCACGCAGCTCGCCGACGTGCTCGGCGCGGCGGTGTGCTCGAGCTACCTGCACAACGATGCCTTCCCCGCCTCGCATGCGCTCGCCGCGGGCCCGCTCGGCTATCAGGGCTCCAAGGCCGCCATGAAGCTCATTGCGCGCGCCGACGTGGTGCTCGCGCTCGGCACGCGCTTAGGCCCATTCGGCACGCTGGCGCAGTACGGCCTCGACTACTGGCCCAAGCAGGCAAAGATCATCCAGATCGACGCCGATCCGCGCATGCTGGGGCTCGTCAAGCCGGTCTCCGTCGGCATTCACGGCGATGC
>DASPOP010000153.1:0-12313 GCA_035625955.1 Steroidobacteraceae bacterium
GGGCAACCCGGTGGTGGGGTCGGCCCACAGACAGCCGTCGGAATCCGAAATGTTGGTGTCGGTCTCGATCCACCTCTGGCTGGCCGTTTCGCGGATGCCGCGCACGCTCGCCCTGAACTTGCCGCCGTTATTGAAATCCAGCTGCGCATTGAAGTCCTGCGCGGTGGAGTCCTGGCGCGTGACCTGCGTGAACGATTCGACATCGCCCGGCCATTTCTCGTAGATCTGGGTGGTGTAGATCTGCGACCCGGTCCAGTACGCGTCCGGCGGCGGCGTGTTGTACTGACTCATGGCAGTACTGCCGGTGTTTCTCGACTGCAGCGGCACGTAGGTCGCGCCCTGCCAGTTGGTGGAATTGAACTGGATGCCGATGTTGTCGTCGAGCTGTTCCTGGTGTGCGTAAAAGAAATCGCTGGTGAAGGTGAACCCGCCGCCGAAATCCGCCTGGAACGCGGCGTTGCCGGCCTTGCGCTTTCGCTGCGTGGTGATGTCGTACAGGCTGATGTCCTGGCTGCCCATGAATACGCCGTTGGACTTGCCGTCACCGTTCACATCGACGCTGCCGTCTGCATTCTGGTGGATCTGGGCAGGAATGGGCGCGCCGTTCCACGCCCCGAGGAAACCGTTGTAGGCGGCCGCGCTTTCCGCGTTCTCGCCGTGGAATATGACCCCGTACTGGTCGAGTCCTTCGTTGGCGTTCATGCGCCTGGTGTTGGAGTAATCGGCGGAAACCAGCAGACCCCAGCGACCATCGGCGTTGTAGGAGACGAGACCGCTCGCCTCGGGTCCTGTCTTGCGGGTGGTGTCGCCCCGCTCGGCGTCGGCGGAATAGCTGTAGGTGAATCCATGCGGCAGATCCCAGGGCCGGAAGGTGTGCAGATCGAGCGATCCGCTGATGCCGCCCGCGGTCAGGCCGGCGGTGGGCGACTTGATGACGTCCACCTGATTGAACAACGTGCCCGGGATCGTCGTGAAGTCGGGTTGTTGCGAGTCGACCTGATCCGGCGTGATGAAGACTTCGCCGTTCAGCATGGTGCCGACCTGGGGCAGGCCGCGCACCTGGACCTGGGTGCCGACGCCCGCATCGCGGTTGATCTGCACGCCGGTGATGCGCTGTAGCGCGTCCGTGATGGTCACGTCGGGCAGCTGGCCGATGCTCTCGGCTGAGATGCTGTCCTGGATATCCGCAGCCTTACGCTTCACGTCGATCGCGCGTATCTGCGACTCACGTACACCGGTGATGGTAACGGTCTCCAGCGCCGCCTGCTGCCTGGCATCGAGCGGCGGTGTCGCCGGCACGTCCTGCTGCGCCGGGTCCGGCGCTCCCGCATTCTCCGCCGCGGCATCCGTGCGCTCTGCGGCCATGGCCGAGGTCGCTGCGGCCGCGAGCAACGCCAGGGATACGGCAATCGACACGGGGTGCTTGCGATGTACGTTTGACACGGGCTCTACCTCTGGATTGTTATCAGTCGGCGCCGGCCGGACTGCCCTTCTTGCGCAGGTTGAATAGCTCGAGGACGCTCACCGTCTGGTTGCGGATGAGCGGCCGTGCCCAGAAAGCGATGCCGAGGATGTAGCCGAGCGTCACGAGCACGGTGAGCATCGCGAGCCGCAGCCCGAATCGATCGCCGATCAGCCCGACCAGCAGCGGCACGACCGCGCCGCCGAGGATCCCGGTGCACAGGATCCCGGAGAACGCGCCGTGATAGCGGCTCACGGAATTCAAGGCCAGTGAGAAGACGATCGACCACATGACCGAGAGGCAAAAGCCGGCCGACGGAAATGCCACGAGCGAGACGTCCGCCGGACCAAAGAGCGCGAGCGCGACGCAGCCGAGCGCCAGCACGGCAGCGCCCCCGAGCACCACCTTGGAATCGAGGAGCCGCAGCAGCACCAGGCCCAGCAGGCACCCGACCGACATGAGTCCCCAGAAGAGGCTCACCGCGCGGGCGCCCTCCACCGTCGGTGAGAAATGGTGATAGGTGGCGAGGAACTGCGACATCCAGTCGGCCAGGCTCTGCTCGGTGCCCACATAGGCGATGATCCCGAGGAAGAAGAGCTGCACCGGACGCTCGCGCATCAGGCTCCTGTACATGGCGAGAGTCCCGGGGCGCTCGTCTTCGGCCAGCGTCACCTGCGGGATCGTGAGCCTCGAGGTGATGAGGAGGAGCAGCACGTACACGGCCACGAAGGCCCAGTAGAGCTCCACCCAGACGATCGGCCGCGCCGGAGTCGCCGGCTGCTTCATGACGGCCGCGAACACCAGCGGGCTCACGAAGGACGCGGCACCGAACACGAGCTGCGCCATCACCGAGAAGAAGGCGAAATGCGCCTCGCCGCCCGTGGTGCGCATCAGGGGATTGATCACTACCTGCTGCATCGCCATGCCGACGCCGATCACGAACAGGCCCGCGATGACGACCAGATAAGTTGGCCATAGGCTGATCGCGAGGCAGCCGCTCAAATTGAGGGCGAACGCAAGCAGCAGCGTCATGCGCGGTCCGCGCGCCTCGATCAGCGCGCCGGCTGGAATCGAAATCAGCCCGTAGGCGAGAAAGAACGAGAACGGCAGAAAGCCCGCGAGAGCGAGGCTCAGGTGAAAATCGCTGATGACCACCGGCATCAGCGGTCCGATGAGGTTCGTCACGAAGGAGATCTCGAACCACACGGCCATGATGTACGCCATGAGGAGAACGTTGCGGCTCATGCGCGTCTCGCCGCCGGCGCCGCGGCGCCGGCACGCAGGCCTGCGAGCTCGCCTGCGCCGATCGCGTGCCGCGGAAAACGCGAGATGATCGCGGCGGCCGCGCGGCAGCCGGCGGCGACCGAGTCCGCGAGGGTGGCACCGTCCATCCGTGCCAGCAGATAGCCGGCGTTGAAGGAGTCGCCGGCACCGATCGAGTCGAAGATGGCCGTCTCGGGTGCCGGGCTTTCGCAGCGTTGGCGGCTGTCGATGCCGATCGCCCCGCTCGCGCCGGTCTTGACGATCAGCGCGGCGCCGCTCCTCAGCATCGAGTTCACCCGCTCGATGGCGGTCGCAAGCTCCTGGCTGTCTGCGAGACTGCAGACCTCGAGGTCGTTGAGGAGTACGTGGTCGCAATACGAGATCCACTCGGCGACCTCGTCCCGCAGCGCCGCATTCCAGCCCTGCGGCGGCCAATTGGTATCGAGGGCGATGCTGTAGCCGAGGTTGGTCAGCTCGCGCAGCAGCTGCGGGTAGGCCGCCTGGAGCGCCGGCGTCAGAAACGGGCCCGAGAGCAGCACGATCGAGCCCGGGCCCTGCGCCGCCTTGAGCTGGTTGCGCAGCAGCTCGTACGACAGCCGCTCGAGGTGACCGCGCGTCGTGAAGAAGGTGCGCTCGCCCGAGCTGTGAATGAGGCCGACGGTGAGCGTCGTCGGCGCGTCGCACATGCTGAGCGACATGCCGAGGGCGCGAAGCTCGCGGCTCAGCCAGTCGCCGGTCGCATCGTTGCCGACAGCTGAGAGCAGCTCGGGGGTTCCACCCAGGTAGCGGATCGCGAGCGCCGCGTTCGCTGCCGAGCCGCCCACACGCATCTCGCTATGCTCGACGATGGTCTCGGTGCCCATGCGCGGCCATCCGGAGATCGGACCCATGATGAGGTCCGCGCTCACGTCGCCGACGATGGTCAGCCGCTGCTCCCCCTCCCCCATCTAATGAATATAAGTGGGCGCTCAGGGAGGTGTCAATAAATACATCTACTGGATGTAGATATTACCGGCCCGCGAATTCATAGCCGCCCTGCCCGGGCGGCGCCCCGCTGGCCGAGAAGCCCCGCCACGTCGGCCTCCGCGCGGCGCTCCTGCTGCAGCACCTCGAAGCGCGGCGACAGGAGGTCGTAGATCGGCAGCACCGCGGCTCCCAGAATCGAGCTGTCCTCCTGACGCTCGGAGAGAAGGATCCGCGTCGTCGGCGCGGCCACGCCACCCCTCACCGAGTGATGCAGCGGCTGCGCCTGCGAGACCAGCCGCTCGACCAGGAGCCTGGGCGCCGAGCCACCGATCACGATGGTGAGCGGATCCAGGATGTTCTCGATCACGCACACGGCATCGCGCAGGCGGTCCGCCGCCTGCGCGCACCAGGCTTCGAGCCTCGGATCATCGTGGCGCTCGAGAGCTGCGACGATCTGCGCGTCGCGGTCGGGCGCCTCGCTGACGCCAAGCGCCTCGGCGAGCGACTGCAGCGACAGATAGCGCTCGAGACAGCCGGCGTTGCCGCAATAGCAGGCCTTGCCGCCGGGCACGGCGGGGATGTGGCCGATCTCGGTCGCGTTGCCGTTGGCGCCGCGATAGGCGGCGCGGTTCACGACCAGCGTGCCGCCGAGCCCGAGGCCGAAATGCAGGTAAAAAAAGCTGTCGAGCGCGCGTGCGACGCCGAAAACGGTCTCGCCCAGCGCGGCCGCGGCGCTGTCGACGCTGTAGAACACCTGCAGCCGCGTCGCATCGCGCAGCTCATCGAGCACCGCTACGTCGGTCCACCCCTCGAGCACCGTCGGGCCGACGAAACTGATCTCGGTCTTGATGAGAGGCCCGGGCAATGCAACGCCCACGCCCCACAGCCGCCCTGACTTCCCTGCCCGCCGCTTGAGCACGCCAATCAGCTCCGTCATGGTGGCGAGCGCGCGCCGCTGATCGTGCGTGTCGACGTCGGCCTCGCGCCGCTCGAGAATCTCGCCGACCAGATTCACGAGCCCGGCATGGACGCGCCCCGGCTCGAGACTGATCCCGATCGAGTGCCCGGCGTTGGGATTGAGCTCGAAGGCGATCGGCGGCTGGCCGCGCACCCTGGCACCCTTCAGCCTCCTCGCGACGATGAGGCCGATCGCCTCCAGATCGTTGGTGATGTTCGCGACCGTCTGGGGACTCAGGGAAACCAGCTCGACGATCTCCCGCCTGGAGATCCTCCCGTGGCGCCGGATGACATCGAGAACGATGCGCCGGTTGAAGGGAGCGCTCGACTGCTGCGTCGTGCCGCGGCTGACCATGACTGCCGCTGGATTATATACACAACCGTTAGCGGCTAAATTGACTTCTCGGCGCGGGATCGAAGCCGGGGTTACTGAATCGAAGGCGGCTACTATACTGTTTTGATGACACAGGTCTCGCCGGGTGGGGGATCTCCGCGCACTCGGGCGCTCGGGTTGCTGCTGGTGGTCGCGCTGGTCTTTGCACAGACCGGTGCCCTGCTCCATCAGTATTCCCACCTGCACGCGTCGGGAGACGCGACGCTGCCGGGCCAGACCTGCGCTGATTGTCTGGCCTTCGCTCCCTTGCTTACCGCGGCCGGCGCTGCCCATGCCCCGCCGCTCGTATTGCCAGCCGACGTCCCGACCTGTGTCTGCGATCCAGGCGCGCCATCGCCCCGGTGCGCCCCGCAGACTGCCTTCCTCGCTCGCGGCCCGCCGTCCCTCGTCTGAGTCCCGCTGATGCCGCGTCGTCGCGACCGCTTCAGGTCGTGCGCCGCGTTCAATCGACTTAACCGACGAGGCGATTTATGGCGAAGTTCACGCCGTGCACACTGACCGTTGCGGCAGTTGCGTTGGGGCTGTGGTCAGCCCCCGGCAACGCGGCCGCAGACGACCTGGCAACATTGAAGGCCGAGCTCGAGGCACTGAAGAGCGACTACAGCTCCCGCGTGCAGGCGCTCGAGCAGCGTATCAAGGCGCTCGAAAGTACGGCGAGCGCACCAGCCGCCACCCAGACACCTGCGCCTGCAACCGCGGTGGCCGCGGCGGCACCTCCGCCACCCGCGCCGCCCGTATCCGAGCCTGCGCTGCCACCGCCCCTGCCTGCGCCCGTGGGCAAGTCGGGTAACGCCACGGCCTTCAACCCGGCCATCTCCATGATCATTACGGGTAACTACAACGATCTCTCGCGTGACCCCGCGACCTACCGGATTGCCGGCTTCATGCCGCCCCCGCCCGGGGGCGAAGGTCCGGGTGACCGCAGCTTCAACCTCGGCGAGTCGGAGCTCACCGTCTCCTCGAACGTCGATCCGTATTTCTTCGCCAACGTCACGGCCGCCATCCAGGGCGACAACAGCATCGACATCGAGGAGGCCTACTTCAAGACGCTCGCACTCAACAACGGCTTCACGCTCAAGGGCGGCCGCTTCTTCTCCGGCACCGGGTATCTGAACGAAGTGCACTCCCACAATTGGGACTTCGTGGACCAGCCGCTGATCTACCAGGCGCTGTTCGCCGGGCAGCTGGCGCAGGACGGCGTGCAGCTGCGCTGGCTCGCGCCGAGCGACTACTTCATCGAGCTCGGAGCGGAGGCCGGCAATGGTCGCAGCTTCCCCGGCACGCAGCGCGATTCCAACGCGCTCGGCAGCACCGCGCTCTTCGGCCACCTGGGCGGCGACGTCGGCGACTCCACCAGCTGGAGGTTCGGCCTCTCCTGGCTGCAGGCGCATTCGAGCGACCGCGCCTATGAGGACACCGATCAATTCGGGACGGCGGTGACCGATGCGTTTTCGGGCACGACCCGCACCTGGATCGTCGACGGCACGCTCAAGTGGGCGCCGCACGGTGACCCGACTCACCACCAGCTGAAGGTGCAGGGTGAATATATGCACCGTACCGAAGACGGGCAGCTGGCCTTTGACGTCGCCGGCGCGAATCTCGCCGATGCCTACAGCAGCTCGCAGTCGGGCTGGTACCTGCAGCTCGTGTACGAGTTCATCCAGCGCTGGCGCGCCGGTCTGCGCTACGACTCGCTGAGCTCCGGCACGCCCGGCATCGGCCTGGTCGATGCGAAGCTGCTGCCCGCGAGCGCCTTCCCGGCATTGCTGCCCGGCACACCGCAGCGCACGACGATCATGCTCGACTGGAGCCTGAGTGAATTCTCACGCCTGCGCGCGCAGTACGCCTGGGATGAGGCGCGCGCCGCGCACGAGCTCGATCACCAGCTGTTGCTGCAATACATCTTCGCCATCGGCGCCCACGGGGCGCACAAGTTCTAGGAAGCACCCATGTTCAGAAATCTTCGTCTGCTGACTGTTACGGGGCTGCTGGCGCTGCTGGCAGCGCTGCCTGCGCACGCGGCGCTCAAGGTGCTGGCCACGACGCCCGACTGGGCGTCGCTCCTCAATGAGCTCGGCGGCGACAAAGTCAATGTGTACACCGCCACCAGCCCGTTTCAGGACGTGCACCGCGTGGACGCCAAGCCGAGTCTCGTGGCGCGCGCCCGCAGCGCCGATCTGGTGGTGGCGACCGGCGCTGACCTGGAGATCGGCTGGCTGCCGGTACTGTTGCAGGACTCGGGCAACACCCGGATCCAGCCCGGGAGCCCCGGCTACTTCGAGGCGGCCCCGCTCGTGCGTCTGCTCGAAGTGCCCTCGGCCGTGGACCGCTCCATGGGCGACATCCATCCGCTCGGTAATCCGCACGTGACGCTCGACCCGCGCAACATCGCCATCATCGCCAGGGCGCTGGCGGCGCGGCTGCCGCAGGTCGACCCGGCCAACACGGCGTACTACGCCGCGCGCAGTGAGGACTTCCAGAAGCGCTGGGCAGCCGCAACAGTCAAATGGGAAAGCGAGGCAGCACGGCTCAAGGGTGTGCCCGTGGTAGTCATCCACCGCGACCAGGTCTATCTGTGCAACTGGCTCGGAATCAGGGAGCTCGCCGCCATCGAGCCGAAGCCGGGCGTGCCGCCGAGCGCGGGGTACCTGGGCGAGCTGGTCACCAAGCTCAGTGCCACGCCGCCGAAGATCATATTGCGCAACGCCTACAACGACCCCAAGGCGGCCGATTGGCTGTCCCAGCGCATCCATGTGCCGGTGGTGCTGCTGCCATACACCGTCGGTGGCACGCCGGAGGCCAGGGATCTCTTCGGTCTGTTTGACGACACCATCAACCGGCTGCTGGCGGGTGCGAAATGAGCAGCGTGCAAGTGGAGCTGAGCATACTGTGGCCGGCGCTCGTGGCCGGCATCCTGGTCGTGCTCTCGCACGTGCCGCTCGGTCAGCAGGTGCTGGCTCGCGGCATCGTCTTCATCGATCTGGCCATTGCGCAGGTTGCCGGGCTCGGGGTCATCGCCGCGCACAGCTTCGGGCTCGGAGCCGGCGGCTGGATCACGCAGGTCGCCGCCGCGGCCGCCGCGCTCGGCGGCGCGCTGCTGCTGACCTGGACTGAGCGCAAGCGGCCGGAGGCGCAGGAGGCCCTCATCGGTATCCTGTTCGTGCTCGCCTCCACGGCGCAGATCTTGTTCCTGGCCAATGACCCGCACGGAGGCGAGGATCTCAAGGACCTGCTGGCCGGTCAGATCCTGTGGGTAACGCCGCAGCAGCTCGTGCACGGCGCGATCGTGACGCTGGCCTTCCTGCTCGCGTGGTTCCGCTTCCGCGCGCAGCTCGGCCGCGTGGGCTTCTACGTCGTCTTCGCCCTCGTGGTCACGATCTCGGTGCAACTGGTCGGTGTATATCTGGTGTTCACGACTCTCATCGTTCCGGCAGTGGCCACCTACCGCTATGCGGAGCGGCGCCAGCTGCCGCTCGGCTACGTGCTCGCCCTGGTGAGCTACGTGTTGGGACTGGTGCTGTCGGCGGTATTCGACCTGCCCTCGAGCCCGGTCATCGTATGGGCGATGGCGCTCGTGGGGCTGTTGGTGCACTTCGGTGGCCGCCAGTCCCCCCAGGCGCCGGCCCGCTAGCATCAACGTCCAGGCCGGCTCGGTAGCGGGCGCAGGGGCCCGAACCGCTTTCAGCGCATCGTGCTGAACGGCGTGAGGGCCCGACGCCGTGCGGCGGAACGTTCGCGGCGACGATTGCCGCTGGAGGGACGATTGCCACCGGAGGCATGATCGCTGCGGCCGGCAGCAGAGTGGCCGTCCCGCCGCTGAAACGGCGCGCGAGGGTGCTGCCGGTGCGAACGCTGCCCGTGCGCCTGCCCGCGCCCATGTCCTGACGGCTGGGCGGGCCGGTCCGGCTGCGGCAGGTGTTGCGGCGGCGCAGATACCGGGTACGCGGGCAAGGCCGTCACCGCCAGCGAACGCTTGAGCAATTTTTCGATGTCCCGCAGCAGCGGCGCCTCGTCCGGCGAGACCAGCGAGACCGCGCATCCGCTGCCGCCGGCCCGCGCGGTGCGTCCGATGCGGTGGACGTAGTCTTCCGGCACGTTTGGCAGCTCGTAATTGACGACGTATGGAAGCTCCTTGATGTCGAGTCCGCGCGCTGCCACCTCGGTAGCGACCAGGGCGGTGATTCTGTTGCTCTTGAAATCCGCCAGGGCGCGGGTGCGCGCGCCCTGGCTCTTGTTGCCGTGGATCGCGGCCGCGCGGATACCGCTCGACTCGAGCTGCTGCGTGAGCCGGTTGGCACCATGCTTGGTTCGGGTGAATACCAGCACCTGGTGCCAGTTGCCGCTGCCGATGAGATGAGCCAGCAGATGCCGCTTGTGCTCTTTCGACACGCGGTACACCTGCTGGTCCACGCGCTCCGCCGTCGCGTTGCGCATGGCCACTTCGATCGTCGCGGGTTCGCGCAGCAAGCGGTTTGCGAGCTTGCGGATCTCCTCCGAGTAGGTGGCGGAAAACATCAGATTCTGCCGCTGCGGCGGCAGCAGCTTGAGCACTCGCCGGATCGCGTGAATGAATCCCATATCGAGCATACGATCGGCTTCATCGAGCACCAGACATTCCACGCTCCGCAGGTCAAGCGCGCGCTGGTCGGCGAGATCCAGCAGCCGTCCGGGCGTGGCAACCAGGAGGTCGCATCCGGCCCGGAGTGCATCGATCTGCGGGTTGATGCTCACGCCGCCGAACACGACGCTGGTGCGCAGATCGAGATACTTTCCGTAGGTGCGCGCGCTCTCTGCGACCTGAGCAGCGAGCTCCCGTGTCGGCGTGAGTATGAGCGCACGTGGCAATCGTCCATGAGCGCGCCCCAGCTTCTGCAGGATGGGCAGGATGAAGGCCGCGGTCTTGCCGGTGCCGGTCTGCGCGCCGGCGAGAACGTCACGGCCTGCGAGCACGACGGGAATTGCCTGGGCTTGAATGGGAGTCGCGGTCGCGTAGCCCTTTTCGGCTACGGCACGCGCGAGTTCGGACTTTAGTCCGAGATCTGCAAATGACATCAAAAACCTCAATCTTGAGCTCGCTCGGCAGCGCCATGATGGCCCCGCAGGCCGGAAGATCGGCGTGCAGGCGTAGGCTGCGGCGGTCAGACGCGAGGGTGGTTAATCGTGGGAATCGAAGTAAGCCGGGAGGGACAGACTGCGAGCAAAACAGGTGCTGACCGCGCACCCCTTGGTGTTTTGGCGCGCGCAGAGTACAGGCTTTCCCTCTCGACGTCCAATGGGGGAATCTGCGGTAGGTCGCGCGTCACACTTCCCGACGGCGCCGTGCCGGCGTCAACTCTGCTGTTGATACGTCGCGGTGACCTCGTAGAGGAGTTGCAACTGGCAAGGCCGCCTCGAAGCGGGATCGAGCCCCCGCGAGCCGCTGCACTCGAGCATGCCTTGTGCGCGGTGCTGCCTGGTATCCGCCAGGGCCGCCTGGACTGCGCCGGCGAGGTCGAACTGCCCGTCGCAGTCCGCATACGGACATCGGTACTCGAAGAATGCGCGGGCCGGCGGATAGAGCACGTGCGACTGGGGGCTTGGCACGCTCGCGGCCGGCCCCTGGAACCTCAACTCGATGCGCAGATGCTGGAGCGTAGGAAACGCTATGCACAGCACCTGCGCCGTGGCCCGATCGCGACGCAACCGCTCCATCCGCCCTTCGCGCGTGGCAGCTGACGGCGCGAATTTCATGGGCTGGTCCGGGAAGCCGGATCGCAATCAGCGGCAGCTTCAGCGGACCACATGCTGTTCGCCACCGCGCTCAACCCTGGTTTCTGTTTGCAGCGCGCGCGGCCCGCGTCCGCTGCTCTTCCCGCACCTGCTCGAGCGTCAGTCGCGTGCTGATCGCGATTACATCGAGGATGGGATGCGCCGGGTCGGACGGCAGGCGCAGCGCGTGAATTCTTTCCCAGGTTCGAATCCGCACGTCAGGCGAATTCAATTCGGAGCGCTGCTCGGCCAGCTCCAGGCGTCTCTTTTCGGCGCGCTCATATTCGTCGTGAGCGATGCGCTCGGCCGGAGTCTTCGCCAGGTCGCCGGTGCGGTGCGTCGTCATGTCGTCGCTGGAGCTCAAGTGAAGCTCAGTAGCGGCGCGGGCCGCCCCGGGGGCCTCCACCGGATCGATCGCGATCCTGGGCCTCGTTGACCTTGAGAGTACGGCCTTCAAAGTCTTTGCCGTTCAGCGCCTGCATTGCGCGGGATGCGTCCGCATTCGACATTTCCACGAAGCCGAAACCACGCGGACGCCCCGTATCGCGATCGGTAATCAAGGAGACCTTCTCGACGGTTCCATGCGCCGAGAACAGAGCGCGCACCGCCTCTTCAGTTGCCGTGAACGGCAGGTTTCCCACGTAAAGTTTGCTCATCGCACTCACCTATAGCACGAACCGGCGAGTACAGTACGCTAGTTCGCGGCCTGATGCCCGGGAGATCGCAACCGACTCCCAGGCGGCGTCCTTGCGGCGGCCAAAATAAGCAATAAGGAGCGCAGCGATGGTCCTCTTTCATGTCCTCTTGAGTCTGGCGGGCATCGTCTCCGGCCTCGTGGTGTTGTTCGCCATGATCAATGGGCGGCAGCCCGGTGGTTGGACGGCGCTCTTCCTCGCGACCACCATATTGACGAGCGCGACCGGCTTCGTACTCCCGTCCATGGGCTTTGATCCCGCGCGCGTCGTGGGCGTGATCTCCCTGGTCGCGCTCGCCGCGGCCGTGGTTGCGCTGTATGGCTTTCACCTTCGGGGGGCGTGGCGGGGGACCTATGTCGGCACTGCCACGTTCGCGCTGTACCTGAACTGCTTCGTCGGCGTGGTGCAGGCCTTCCAGAAGATACCTGCGCTCCATGCACTGGCACCCAAGGGGTCGGAGCCGCCGTTCGTGGTCGCGCAGATTCTGCTGCTGGGTCTGTTTGTGATCCTGGGAATCCTTGCGCTGAGGCGTTTTCGCGTGACGCAGCCGCCGCTCCAGGCCTGATAGGTCTCCGCTAAGCGGTCGTCATGAGGACACCTCGGGCGAGACGGGCCGCAGCCACGTGGTCGCTTCTTGTAGCCCTGACATTCGGCTCGGGCGCCGTGGGGAAAGCTGCCGAGACCTGTACGGGGAAAGGGGTCGAGGTTCAGGTGCTGGGCTCCGGAGGCCCGGAAGTACAGGACCAGCGCGCCGGCAGCAGCTACCTCATCTGGAGAGACGGGCGAGCGCGTTTGCTCGTTGACGTGGGAGGAAGTGCGGCGCTGCGC
>DASPOP010000154.1:0-5933 GCA_035625955.1 Steroidobacteraceae bacterium
ATGTGATCAGCGTCGCGGTTTTTCGCTTATGTCCGGCGGCCGCGGCGCCAGCCGGGCAGCGTGGCGCCGGAGTCGCTTGTGTTCAATCAGATGTCCGATTCAGTCCTGGCCGCAATCATCGCCGGCACCGCGACGCTGTCCGCGTCGTTCCTGCAGCTGCGCTCCGCCGCGCTGCGCGACCGTGGGCAACCGGGCGCTGCCGCGCGCCGTAAGAACCGTATGCAGCGCATCGTCTTCCTGGTGATCATCGGTGGTGCGGTGGTGTCGGGCTTCGCGCTCTCGCAATGGCTCACCCAGGGTGAGCGCACCGCGCAGGGCGCGCTGCAGAAGGAGCTGCAGGCGCGGATCGCCGAGGTCAGCCACACCGCCGGCGAGCTCGAGGCGACGCGCGCCGCGGAGCGCTCCGAGATCGAAACCGGCGTGCTGCGCCGGATCGGCGGCGACGGAGTGGCGGTGGCCGCCACCGTGCCCGCGTGCCGCGCAGGCACGGCCGCCGTCATAACCCCCGTGAGCACGACCGCCGCGGCCACCCCGGCGCGCGCCTGCAATGAAGCCGAGGCCGTCCCGGTCACGCTCTGCGCCACGATTCCCGCGAGTGCGACCGTCACCGAGGTCGCGCTCTTCAGCCGCCCCGATGACACCGACACACCCTGGAGCGCGAGCCGCTATCTGCCCGGACAGGAAGCGGGTCAGGCGCGCTTTGCCGACAAGTACTCCGAGACCACCCCCGAAGCCGGCACACGCCAGGTGTGCCAGACGTTTGCGCACTGGGACGCCGACCATGCGCGCGTCGTGCGGGTGCTCGTGCGCTACTCTCTCTAGCCCGACCTACGCATAATTGCTCCCCTCAGGAGGCGTGAGCCTGCGGGGAGATTGTTGACTTCATCACCACCCCAAGCCCGTGCGGCACGAGGAGCTCTGCTGCTCGTCGTCGTGGCGCTCGCGCCGCTGTGGCTGGCCGGCATGTTCGACCGGGGACTGTGGACGCCCGACGAGCCGCGCGAGGCCGACATCGCCTGGCACATGAGCTTCCAGCCCGACCGCGCCCTGCCGCAGCTCGCCGGCACACCGTTTCTCGAGAAGCCGCCGCTCTCATACTGGGTGGCGGGCGCTGCGATCGCGGCGTTCGGCGACTCCGCGACCGCCGCGCGCGCCCCGAATTTCCTCTACGCCGTGATCACGGCCCTCGCCATCGGCGCGCTGGCACTCGCCATGGAGCTGCCGGCGGTGCCGGCGCTCGTCGCAGCGCTGGTCGCCGCGAGCGCGCTCACCTCTTACCGGGTGGCCATCTGGCTCGCCCCGGACGCCTGTCTCGTCAGCGGGTGCGCCGTGGCGCTGCTCGGGGCATGGCTCGGGCTGCGCGCTCCCGCCGGAGCGCGCAAGGCGCTCGGCTACGCGCTGCTGCACCTGGGCGCCGCCGTCGGCTTCATGGCGAAGAGTGCACCCGGGTGGCTCGTGCCGGGACTCGCGCTCCTCACCCTCATCGTGTGGGAGCGGCGCTGGCAGGAGCTGCGTCGCTGGGAGCTGTACGCGGGACTTGCACTGCAGGCGCTCATCATCGGGCCGTGGATCGCCGCCGTCACGCGCAGTGCGCACGGTGCCGATGCGCTCCGCACTCTCTTCTGGAACAACGTCGTCGGACGCTTCACACAGGTCTCCTCCCCCGCGGCGCTCGACTACACCACCGGGCACCACAACGCGCCGGGGAAGTACCTGTTCGAGCTGCCGCTGTACCTGCTGCCGTGGACGCTCGTGGCGGCGGCGGCCCTGGTGCGCGCGTGGATCCGCATGCGCGAGCCGGGCGCGCGCGGCACGGCGTGGCGCTTCGGGCTCGGCGCCGCCGTCCCGTTCCTCGTGCTCCTCTCGCTCGCCGCCACGGCGCGTGACATCTACGCCGCCCCGGCATTGCTCGGCTTCGGGCTGCTGGCCGGCCTCTGGGCCGAGGACGCGCGCCGCCTGCCGCGGCGCGGCGATGCCTTCGCCGCGCTCGGGACCGTGGCGCTGGTCGGCGCGATGGCGCTGGCATTTGCGCTGGCGCTGCTGGTGCTCTCCGCCGCGGGCTTCGGCGCGCCGCTGCTTTACGCGGCGACCGCAGGCGGCGTCATCGCAGCGGCCGCGGTCGCCCTGGGCTTCGCCGTGCGCGCGCAACGCTCCGGGGATTACCCGCGGAGCCTCGCGTGGTCGTATGCAGGCTACGCAGTGGCGCTGTGCCTCGCGGCCCGCCTGATCCTGCCGGTCGTCGATCGCTGGCAGGATCTGCCCGCGCTCGCCGCGCGCATCCACTCCGACACCGCGCAGCAGCCGCTTGCCCTGCTCGATCCGGACGAGACCACCATCGCCATGCTGGACCACGGGCTCGCGACATCCTTCACGGCGCTCGCGAGCGGCACCGCCGGGCCGCGCGCGGCAGTAACCGGCTGGTTTGCGGCGCACGGCAGGGAGGCGCGCGTGCTGGTGCTGCTGCCGGGCCATGCGGGCGGTGCGCTCACGGAATTGGTCGCGCGGCTGCATCCGACGCCGGCACCCGGCGACGGCGCCGCGGGCGCACTCGCCGCCGCCGGCGCTGCGGTTCTCGTCGCGCGTTACGAATTGCCTCAGGGCCGGCGCTATGCGCTACTGGCCCCGCCTGCGGCGCATTAGGGAGCTTCCATGTCGCAACCCGCAACCGACCTGTCGCGCAATCTCCGCAACCGCCACATCCAGCTCATCGCCTTCGGCGGAACGATCGGCGTGGGCCTGTTCCTCGGCTCGGCCAAGGCGATCCACAGCGCCGGTCCCGCGCTGATCCTCGCCTACGCGCTGGGCGGCGTGGCCATCTTCTTCATCATGCGCGCGCTCGGTGAGCTGCTCACCTATCGACCGGTGGCCGGCTCCTTCGCCACTTACGCGGACGAGTTCTGCGGCCCGTTACCGGGATTCATCACCGGATGGTCGTACTGGTTCGCGTGGGTGGTCACCGCCATGGCGGAGCTCACCGCCATCGGCGTCTACGTGCGCTTCTGGTTTCCCGCGGTGCCGCAGTGGCTGCCCGGCCTGGTGGCGCTGCTGCTGCTGTACGGCTCGAACCTGCTCGCCGTGCGGATATTCGGCGAGCTCGAGTTCTGGTTCGCGCTCATCAAGGTCGTGACCATCGTGGGGCTGATCGTCGCCGGACTCGCGGTCATCCTGTTCCACGTCGGCGACCTGGGAGCCAGCGCGAGTTTCACCAATCTCTGGTCGCACGGCGGCTTTTTGCCCTTCGGCATCCTCGGGGTGCTGCTGACGATGCAGATCGTCATGTTCGCCTACGAGGGGGTCGAGCTGATCGGCGTCACCGCCGGCGAGGCGGAGAACCCCTCGGTGGTGCTGCCCAGGGCCACCAACGGCATCATCGTCCGGATCCTCATCTTCTATATCGGCGCGGTCCTCATCATCATGTCGCTCGTGCCATGGAACGAGCTGAGCCCGAGCGTCAGCCCCTTCGTGTTCGTGTTCGAGAAGATCGGAGTGCCGGCGGCCGCCGGCCTCATCAACGTCGTGGTCATCACCGCGGCCACGTCCTCGTGCAACAGCGGCATCTTCAGCACCGGGCGCATGCTCTGGTCGCTGGCGCAACGCGGCCAGGGGCCGCGGGTCTTCGCGAGCCTCAACCGCGAGCGCGTGCCGGCCGCGGCGATTCACGCCACGGCCGTCCTGCTGCTCATCGGCGTGGCCCTCAACTACGTAGTACCGGAGCAAGTGTTCACCTGGGTGACGAGCGTGGCGCTCGTCGGCACGTTCTGGACGTGGGGCATCATCCTGGTATCGCACCGCAACTATCGCCGTGCAGTCGCGGCCGGCAAGGCCGCGGCGGCGCCGTTTCGCATGCCGGGCGCGCCGTTCGCGAACTGGGCGGTGCTGGCGTTCCTCGTGGCGGTGAGCTGCATGCTCGCGCTCGATGCCGGCACCCGCGTCGCGCTCTATGTGGCGCCGGTATGGTTCGGACTGCTCGGCATTGGCTATGCGCTGATGCGCAAGCCGCGCGCCGCCTGAGGCAAGGCCCGCCGCTACAGCAGCCGCTCGCCGCCGCCGATCAGACCTCCGCCGTCGATGACGATCGTCTGGCCGGTGATGAAACTGCCGGCGCGCGCCGCGAGCATCACGGCGACTCCGGCGACGTCGTCGGGATCGCCGAGGCGTTTGAGCGGATAGGCGCGCGCCAGGGCTTCGGCGCGGGCCGCGTCGGCCCACAGCGCCTTGGAGAACTGGGTGCGGATCACGCCCGGCGCGAGGCAGTTGACGCGGATGTTATGCGCGCCCCACTCGACCGCGAGATTGCGCGCCAGCTGCATGTCGGCCGCTTTCGAGATGCCGTAGCCGCCGAGCAGCGCGCTGCCCATGAAGCCGCTCACCGAGGAGACGATGATCACCGCGCCGTCCTTGCGCTCGGCCATCGCCGGCAGGGTCATGTTGCACAACCACATGTTGCTGTAGAGGTTGGTGTGGATGAGCTTGTCGAAGGCCTCATCGGACATGGTCGCCGAGGGCCCGAAGTGCGGATTGGTGGCGGCGTTGCACACCAGGATGTCGATGCGGCCGAAAGCCGCGACGCTCGCATCGACCAGGGCGCGGAGCTCGTCCTTGTGGCCGACGTGGCAGGCGCGCGCGAGCGCCGTGCCGCCGGCGGCGGTGATCTCCGCCGCCACGGCATCGCAGCTCTCCTGCTTGCGGCTCGAGATGACCACCCTGGCGCCGTGCGCGGCCATCTGTACGGCAATCGCCTTGCCGATGCCGCGGCTGGAGCCGGTGACGAGGGCGACCTTGCCGGACAGATCGAATAGGGACATGGGTGACTCCGCGGATGCTGGCTGTCGCGCATTCTGCTCCGCTCGTCGCGCTCTGGGAAACCGCCATTCGCTGCGCCCCGCGCCGCGCTGTAGAATGCCCGGCATGCGCGTTTCGTTGATGCTTCTGCCGGCCCTGCTCGCGGTCGGATGCGCGGGGACGCCTGCGCCCCCGCGAACGGTTGAGAGCCACGCAGCCAACATCGCCGCGGCGCAGTCGGCCGGCTACCGAGTGATCACCGCCGGTGATCGGACCATCTTCTGTCCCACCACGCCCCCGACGGGCACGCATATCGGGTCGATGTGTCTCAGCGAAAGCGAGTGGGAGGCACAACTCGGCTTGCCCAAGACCCCGAGCCCCTCCGTGCACGTGACCAATCAGTCGCCCGGCCCCGGGGCGGGACACTAGCCGTCCTCGACCCTCAGATCGGCTCCTCGAGCGACCTGGCGAGCGGGGTGAAGAGCTTCGCCCCCTGCTCGGTCATGTACCAGCAGTCCTCGAGACGGATGCCGAACTCGCCGGGAATGTAGAGCCCGGGCTCGTCGGAGAAGCACATGCCCGCCTCGAGCGGGGTGGTGTCGTTGCGCACGAGATAGGGCGCCTCGTGCACTTCCATGCCGATGCCGTGGCCGGTGCGATGCGACAGGCCCGGCAGGCCGTAGTCGCGGCTCCAGCCCTTCTGCTCGTAGAACGTGCGTACCGCGCGATCGATGGTGCCGACCGGAACGCCGAGCCTGGCGGTCTCCTGGGCGAGCTCCTGGCCGCGCTTCACCGTATCCCACAGCTCGCGCTGGCGGGGCGAGGCGGCGCCGTACACCCAGCTTCTCGAGATATCGGACTGATAGCCATGCACGCTGCAGCCGGTGTCGATGAGGATGACCGAGCCCGCGCGCACCTGCTGCGGCTGGATGGACCCGTGCGGGAACGCGCTCGCCTCGTTGTGGAGCACGAGTGTGAACTCATGCGAGCCGCCGAGTGCCTGGGTGGCACTCACCATGATGGCGAGGATGTCCGGGCCGCTCATTCCGGCTTCGACGTGACGGTGGGTGTGGCGCAGCGCGGCGATGGTCACGTTGTTGGCGGCCTGCATCAGCGCGAGCTCGTGGGAGGACTTGTGCATGCGGCAGGCA